>JANXUM010000073.1 GCA_025356215.1 Bryobacter sp.
GTTTACGCCACCTGTTCGATGGAAAAAGAGGAAAATGAAGATGTGGTTCGCGCCGTCTGCGGGGATCGCGACATCCCGATGCATTACCGCATTCCGGGCCGTGACCCGGGCGACGGCTTCTTCGCCGCGACCATCCATAAACCAGCATGAGCATCGACCTCCAAGTTCTCCCCAGCCTTCTGGCCGCAGACTTTTCCCGTCTTGGCGAAGAGATTCGCGCCGTGGAAGAGGCCGGTACCCGAATGTTGCACTACGACGTGATGGACGGTCGATTTGTCCCGAACATCTCGATGGGAGTGCCAGTGCTCTCCGCAATCCGCAAAGTCACAAAGTGCCACTTGGACATCCACCTGATGATCGTTGAACCGGAACGCTACGTGGAGGCCTTTCGCGCCGCCGGTGCCGATTCCATCTCCGTTCACCAGGAGGCTAGCCCCCATCTTCACCGCACGCTGTCGCTGATCCAGTCCACCGGAGCGATGGCCGGTGTGGTTCTCAACCCGGGCACTCCCGTCCATACACTCGACGATGTTTTGGATTTGGCCGACTTCGTGCTTATCATGAGTGTCAATCCCGGTTTCGGCGGGCAGAAGTTTATCCATGGCGCCCTCCAAAAAGTGCGCCAGTTGGACCAACGCCGCCGCCAATTGGGTCTGAAATATGCAATTGAAATCGATGGCGGCGTGGATGCGTCCAACATTGCAGAGATTTCGGCCGCTGGCTGCGACTGGTTCGTGGCTGGCAGCTCCGTGTTTCACAGTGAGTCTTCCGCCACAGCCGTGCGCGATCTCCACGCCCGCGCCGTCACCGGACGGCAGATCCTTGGATAAGATCCCCATAGGGTCTTTGCCACGAGTTAAACTACTAGAGGTATCCTGATGCGCTCTTCCTACGTCGTTCGCCTGAGTTTCCTGGTGTTGCTCACGGCACTAATCACTTTTTCAACCGGTTGCCGCAAGCGCAAATACGAAAATCCGATCACCAAAGACACTCTCCAGCCGGACAAGGTGCTCTACGACAAGGCCATCGCCGACGTCGAGCGCGGACGCTTCGAAGTTGCACGTCTGACGCTGCAAACCTTGATCAATACCTACGACACCAGCGAATATCTGGCGAAAGCCAAGCTAGCCATTGCCGATAGCTGGTTCCGCGAGGGCGGCACAAACGGTCTGGCGCAGGCCGAAGCCGAGTACAAGGATTTCATTCTCTTCTACCCGACGATGGAGGAAGCCGCCGAATCGCAGGAAAAGGTTTGCAACATCCACATCAAACAGATGGAAAAGGCTGACCGCGACAACAAGCATGCCTTGCGCGCCGAAGAAGAGTGCCGCCAGTTGTTGATCCAGTTTCCGAATTCCAAGTTTGCACCGCGTGCCACCCAGGCGGTCCGCCAAATCCAAGAAGCTTTGGCCGAAGGCGAAATGCGCGTCAGCGATTTCTATTTCAAAAAGCAGTCTTGGGCCTCGAGCTCGAATCGCTATCAGTCCTTGGCCGACCAATACCCTCTTTACTCTCGTGCGGACGAAGCCAATTTTAGGGCTGGTGATGCCTACACCAAAATGGGTGCCCGCTTTAAGGACAGGGCGGGGAAGTCTTTTGCCCGCGTGGTTCGCGACTATCCGCTCAGCGCCTACGCCGACGACGCTAAAAAGCGGCTTCAGGAAATGGAGCTAGCCGTGCCCGAAGCCGATCCCGTAGCCGAAGCGCGCATGAAGTACGAAGCCGATAATCGGACCAAAGCCAAAATGACCGCGCCGGTTATGAATATGCTCAAGAGGGGCCCGGATACGCGGATGGCCGCCAAGTCCGGTACACCGTCGATGGCTCCGATTCGCCCAACCATTCCTGTAAACGTCCCAATTCCTGCAGCGGTCGCCGCCGTTGGTACAACCGACGTTACGGTATCGACGATCAACGACTCTTCTACCCTGGATAAGAGTCCGGACGCGCGACTCAGCAAGCAGGGCGATGGCGCGGCTGCCGGTACCCCTGCCGGAGAGAAGCCCGCTGAAGGGGCGACGCCTGCCCCCACCACGCCGCCCGCCGCGACGGACGCCAACGCGCCCATCATCGCTAAAGGCACCTTGGTCAAAGCCAAGAAGCAGAAAAAGCCGAAGGAACCCAAGAAGAAGAATTGATCTCCCGCGTTTTGCTGGCCGATGACAGCCCGCACGCCCAGCGCATCGGTGCCCGCATCCTGATTGAAGAAGGCTTTGAAGTTGAGCTTGCAGCGGATGGACAGCTTGTCTATCCCGCGCTCGACCGCTTCTCGCCCGACGTCGTAATCGCGGACGTGTTCCTGCCCAATCGATCCGGCTATGAGATCTGCCACTGGATCAAGACCAACCCCCGCCACAGCGCCATTCGCGTTGTACTTACTGCGGGCCTCTTGGAGCCGTTCAGCGAAGCCCAAGCGCGCGCCGCCGGTTGCGACGCGATCATCAAGAAGCCGTTTGAGGCCTCAGAGGTTCTCAATACGATTCGCCCCCTGGCTGAAGCGGCGCAATTCGCCCGCGGGCTCTTCGCCGTCGAACAAGAAGCGAGAATAACGCCCATCTCGCGCCACCCGCAAAGCGCCGCCCCGGTGCCACGTCCCGAGGTCGATCCTGAACGCATCCGTGCAGCCGTCACGCTCGCGCTAGAGGCAAGTCTGCCTACAATTATCAAGGAGGTTAGCGAGCGAGTCCTCATCGCTCTCGGTCATTAACATGGCAACTGACAATTCATTTGACGTAGTGTCGAAACTGGAAATGCCGGAGCTTGTCAACGCAATCTCCCAAGCCCTGAAAGAAGTCATCGGACGCTACGACCTGAAAGACTCCAAGTCTTCAATCGAGCTGAACGAGAAGGATCTCAAGCTGATCCTCGCCTCTGACGACGACTATAAGATCAAAGCCGTCAACGACATCTTGCAATCCAAGATGCTCAAGCGCGGCGTTCCCATTCGCAATCTGGAGTACGGCCCCGTCCAGCCCGCCGCCGGGTCCACCGTGCGCCAGGAAGTCAAGCTGAAGCAAGGCCTCGCCACCGACAAGGCCAAAGAAGTCGTCAAGGTGATCAAGGATTCAAAGCTCAAGGTCACTCCTTCGATCATGGGCGACTACGTCCGCGTGGCCAGCAAAGACCGCGACCTGTTGCAGCAAACGATCGCTCTGCTCCGCGCTACCGACTTCGACGTCGACCTGCAGTTCACCAACTTCCGTTAACTCTCCATGCCCCGCCGCATTGAATCCTTGATGCTCGACGGCCCGGTTGGCAAGATCGAAGCGATTCTCGAAGAGCCCGACGGCGATCCAATTGCCGTTGCCCTCGTGTGCCATCCCCATCCGCAACACGGCGGCACGATGCACACCAAGGTTGTCTATCGCACCGCTCGCGCGCTTCGCAGCGGCGGAGCCGCCGTATTGCGCTTCCACTACCGTGGGGTCAACTTGAGCGAGGGTATCTACGATCATGGCCTTGGCGAAATCGAGGATGGTCGAGCCTGTCTCACTTGGCTTCGCGCTCGATACTCTCATCTGCCGTTTTGCATTGCCGGCTTCAGCTTCGGGTCGCGCATCGCGCTCAAACTGGCGGTGGATTTCGACACGGCCACCAAGGTCATCCCGATCGGCTACCCCACCAGGTACAAAGAGCGCGAATACATCCACTCGGTCAAAGTCCCGAAGATCTTCATCCAATCCACCAACGACGAGCACGGTCCCCGCGAGGATTTACAAGCCTTCTACGACACGCTTCCTGAGCCAAAGGAATTGAAGTGGGTGGAATCCAAAGACCACTTCTTTGTTGACGCGTTGGATCGATTTGAGCAGACCGTACTCGAGACCGGACCGCTGGGCCGTCTGTCATAATAAGGACATAATTATGGCGGCATCCCAAGCAGGTTCCTCGGTCACTTCATTGATTGAGAGCGCGCGCCGCCGGCTCCAGATTCAGATCCTCTCCAGCCAGGCCCTTGTCGCCCTGTCGATTGGCGCCGGTGGACTTGTTCTCTTGCTAATTCTCGGCACCCAGGTGCTCAATTGGTATTGGCCACTCCTATTATTTGCCGTCGCCCTCGCCGTGCTCATTTATCGTGTGTGGCATAAGTTGCCCACCTCCTACGGCGCGGCGCAACTCATAGACCAGCGTTTGCACACCTTCGATCTGTTTTCCTCCGCCCACCACTTCCTCGGCCAGACGCGCACGCCAATCACTCAGGCGTTGATCGAAACAGCCGACGCCTCCGCTGCGAGTATCCCCGCATCGTCAGCCGTGCCGTTTCACATGCCCTCTGGCTGGGCCCGCGCCGGCGTCCTCTCGGTCGCCGCGTTAAGCCTGCTCGTGTTTCGCTATGCGTTCCAGTCGAGCCTCGATCTCGACCAGCCCATCGCGCCAGGTCTATTTCAACTCTTGGCGTCGGGCGAAAAGCCAAAGTTGTTCGCCAAGGGAAACCCCAAAGACCCCATGGCCCCTCCGCTCGAAGGCATCGGAATGACCGAGAACGCCCAGCAACGAGGCGATGAGAAGACGATCCAAAAAGGTCAGGAAGCCGACACTCAATCCACTGCCGGTAACGAGACCTCCGCCACCGGCCAGAAGCCTGGTCAGTTCCAGCAGTCCATGGCACCAAGCGACGAAGGCGAGAAGATGCAGGGCTCCGAGAAGGGCGACACTTCCGCCGCCGGCGACAAGAATCAACAGGGTAACGAATCGGGTAAAGACGGTGAGAAAAAAGAGGGTGGCCAGCCGGACAAAAAGGGCGGTCAGCAAAAGGGTGACCAAAGCGGCGACAAGAATTCGCTCATGGACAAGGTCCGCGACGCTATGGCCAACATGATGAACAAGCTCAAACCCGAGGATAAAAACGAGGGCCAGAAGCAACAGCAGGCCAATGGTAAGCAAGAGAACCAGCCCGGCAACGGCCAACAGCAACAAGCCCAAAAGGGTCAACAGGCCCAAGGCAAGCAGCAAAACGGGCAGCAACAACAACAGGCCGACCCCAACGGCCAGCAGCAAGGCGAGGGCAACGAGAAGTCTCCCAACCAGCAAGCCAAGGGCGGGGACAAGTCCAATCAGCCCTCCAGTGCCGACGCCAAGTCTGGCATGGGAAAGCAAGACGGAGCCAAGAACATCGAGCTAGCCGAGCAGCAAAAAGCGATGGGCAAGATCAGCGAAGTTTTCGGTAAGCGCGCACAGAATCTGCAGGGCGAGATCATGATCGAAGTTTCCAGTTCCAAGTCGCAGGCTCTCAAAACGAACTACTCGGGCAAGGCCGCCGCGCACGCCGACAACTCCGGTGTCATCCATCGCGACGAGGTGCCGCTGATTTTCCAGAACTACGTGCAGCGTTATTTTGAAGAGCTGCGCAAGCCAACCGCGCCCCCGGCCAAGACCAGCACGCCGTAAGCGATTTCCGGATCAATTCACCACGCGCCATGCTACCCCGCCGAGGATCAACACTCCCAGAAGGGCAACCACGATTCCCGTCACAACCCAAATCCGCTTTTC
>JANXUM010000148.1 GCA_025356215.1 Bryobacter sp.
TCGTCAACGACATGGCCGCGCAACTGCGTGTCGAGCCCGGCGTTGTGCTCGATCAATTTCGCAAAGCCGCCGCCGATCGAGCTTCGCCCAAGGCCCTTCAGGCCGCCGTCGCGCGCAGCCTCCCCGAGCTCGACAAACTACTCATCCGCCTCCTGCTCCACCACCCGGCAGCATTGGCTGGCTATGTCGAAACCATTCTCAGTCTTCCGGCTTTCGAGCAGATGGAGAGCCATAAAATTCTCGATGCCGCTCTGCGCATGCTGGAGGCTGACGGTGCAGTGGACTTCTCAGAACTCCAGGCCCGCTTGAGCGAAGCCGATGCCCACCTATTGGCCGCCCTCTTTTCGACCGATACGGAGGAAGTGGATCGAACCAATGACGATCCCGCCGCCCAGGTAAGAGCTTGCCTTGAGAAACTCCACTACGATCATCGCGAAGGTCAGCGCAAAGAATTGCGCATGCAAGTGCGCGAAGCCGAGCGCCGCGGCGACTTGGCCGAGGCCATGCGGCTTATGGAACTAGAGCAAAGGCTCGAGCGCGTCGATAAGCGTTAATGCCAACCCATTTATGTTGGGTCCAAGATTTGCTATCTTGAGCGGAATACGGCTTGTGGGCAAAGTTGGGTGACGGAATCGGGAGCCTCGATTGGGAGTTATGGAACAGGACTTTAGATCCGGCGATGAAATGAGCGAAGGCGTTGCCGAGCGCGTGATCCGCCGCATCGATGAGATGGACGCGCTCGCTCCGATTCCAGACTTTGGCGAGGCCGAGGTCGACTCCGACGACGATGCTCCCGTTGCCCTGCGCGCCGAACTCCCCGAAGCCTCCGAGTCCGAAGCCTCCGAGGACCCTGTCGAGGTCATCGACAAAACCAATGATCCCGTCCGCATGTACCTGCGCGAGATGGGCACAGTCGCGCTTCTCACGCGCGAAGGCGAGATCGGCCTGGCTCTCAAGATTGAGCGCGGCCAAAAGGCCGTCCTCCGCGCCCTGTCCCGTTCGCCGCTGGTCGTCGGCGAGATGATCCTTCTGGGCGACGAGCTTGAGCACGGCGAGGTCTCCATTTACGACTTACTCAATCTCAACGACAGCCCCGGTATGGACGGCGACATCACCGAGGAAGAGATCGAAGAGATCGAGGAAGATACAGCCCGGCCAGAGCAGGAGGCCTTCCTGGCCAGCATCGCCCAAGTCGGTCGCCTGGCCCGCCGAGCCCAGCAAACCCGTCAAAAGCTCAGCTCGATTTCTCGCGGCATGAAGCCTAAAGAACATCGCAAGCTGCGCTTCCTGTTGGCGCGCACCGTCATCGCCGCTTCTCGCGAAATTCGCAAACACTCGCTCAGCTCTTGGCTGATGCATCGCTTTGTCACCTGTCTGCGCAAGACCGTCGAGCAGATCAAGTCCATGGAGTGGGAGTCCGCCCGTCTGCAGCGCCGCGCCGACGACAAGTCCGATACCCGTCTCCCTCGTCCGGACTTCCGCAAAGACATCAAAACCCTCGCCACGCGCGTTCAGCAAATTGAGGAAAGCGCCGGTGCCAGCGCCGCCGAACTCAAACGCACCCTTCAAATTGTCGAACGCAGCGAGGCCGAATCGCTGGTTGCCAAAAAACGGTTGATCGAGGCCAACTTGCGCCTCGTGGTTTCCATCGCCAAGCGTTACACCAACCGCGGCCTTCAGTTTCTCGACCTCATTCAGGAGGGCAACATCGGCCTGATGCGCGCCGTCGAAAAATTCGACCATCGCCGCGGCTTCAAGTTTTCCACTTATGCCACCTGGTGGGTCCGTCAAGCCATCACCCGCGCCATCGCCGATCAGGCGCGCACCATTCGGGTGCCCGTCCACATGATCGAGACCATCAACAAGATGATCCGAACTCAACGCGCCATGCAGCAAGAACTCGGTCGCGAGGCAACGACGGAAGAACTGGCCCGGCGTCTTGAGATGCCCATTCACAAAGTTCGCAAGGTCCTGCGTATCGCCCAGGAGCCCATCTCGCTTGAGACCCCGGTGGGCGAAGAAGACGAGTCGCACCTCGGCGATTTCCTCGTCGACCAGCGCGTCGGCTCGCCCTCGGACGCGGTCATCAACCTCAACCTGCGCGAACAAACTGCCGAAGTGCTCAAGACTCTTAGCCCGCGCGAAGAGAAAATTGTCAAAATGCGATTCGGTCTCACCGACGGCAGCGAGCACACTTTAGAAGAGGTTGGCGCATATTTTGCCGTCACTCGCGAACGCATTCGCCAAATCGAGGCCAAGGCCCTGCGTAAGCTCCGCCACCCCAGTCGAAGCTACCGGCTGAAAACTTTCCTCGAAAAGCAACCGCGAGACTAAGAAATTCTTAGCGTCCCTAGTAGCTTACCTAGTGCGATCTAGGGTATTTGCCTCATTCCGAGATTCATCGCTTCCGGCGATCTCATTATGGAACTACTCTTATGCCTATGCCCGAATGGAATTCCCTGTTTGACGACGCCCAGCGCACGGCTGGCGAACAATTCGAAGCGGCATGGAAGCTGCATGTCGACCGTGTCGCTGAGACTCTTGAAAGCGGCTGGCGAGAGAACATCGCCCGCGTGGTCGAGCAGCGTTTCTCGAGCCTCAAGGTAGAACTCGGCACCGCCAACGAGGCCCACCTTGCCGAACAGTTGGCCTTACAGGTTGAAGAGCAGGTCCAACGGCGTCTGGACGGCGAGTGGCACTCCCGGCTGGAGGAGCACCAGCACCAAGCGCTAAACGAAGAGTTCCAGCGCCGTGTCGACGAGCGTGTCGAAGGCGAGGTGCACGGTCGCATCGAACACGAAGTCCGCACACAGGTCGAGATCCAGTTGGCCACCCGCCTTGAGGATGAGGTCGCCCAGCGCTTGTCGCAGATCGTCCCCGAGCTCGTGCAACAAGTGGTCTCTACACGTCTGGCCGAGGAGATTCCGGTACACGTGGCGATCGAGCGCTCCAATTGGGAAGCTGAATTTATGCCGCTGGTGGAGCAGACGCGCGAGGAAACCCGCGTCGAGACCGCTACAAAAACCCGTGACGCCGCGCGTCGAGAGCTTGGCCTACAACTCAGCCAGGCCCTTCGCGTCTTCCGCCAATCCAGCGACGGGGCGGAGTGGAAAGAGGCCTTCCTCGACGCCGTCCAACCCTTCTGCGCCCTGAGCGCGTTGTTTCTCGTCACCAAAGACCGCTTCAGCCTCGAGGGCGTCCGTGGCATGGCTGGAGAAATCGAGACTGGCTTCGATCTCGAATTCGAAGAGGCCGCCGCGTTCCACAATTCGCTCGAGTCCAAAGACATTGTCGTCGCCGTGCGCACCGACAGTGAGGTTTCACCCTACGTGATGAGTCTTCGCCCGGACGCCGATTCCAACAAGTGCTTCCTGTTCCCGGTGCTGGCTGGCGACGTCGTTGCCGCCATGCTTTACATTGAGCCCTCTGAGCAGCCGCTTGAAGTCGGTGCCGTTGAGACTCTCGTCACGGCCGCTGGCCTGACGCTCCAGTCCATCCGCGCCGCTCGCGCCGTCCAAAGCTCCAGCTTGGTCAACATCGCCTCCGCTCTCAATCCCGACGGCGGCGAGGCTTTCCGGCACGACGCTTTCGTCCCCGCCCCAGAGCCGGTCGGCATTCTCGCCTCCGGTGGCGAGGGTCAACCCGGGTCCGCCGTCGTACCCGAGCGCAGCTTCAAATGGGACGAGCTTTCCCAGGAGCAGCGCGAACTGCACATGCGCGCCCAACGTTTCGCCCGCGTCCAGGTGGCTGAAATGCGCCTCTATAAGGACGACGCGGTCAAGGCCGGCCGGCGGGACTCCAACATCTACCTCCGCCTGCGAACGGAAATCGACGAGGCCCGCGAGCGCTACCTCGCCCAGTTCCTCGACGGACAGGTCCACATGCGAGACTATTTGCATGGTGAGCTTGTCGAAACACTCGCGATCGACAATCCGCAACTTATGGGACCCGATTATCCCGGCCCGCTCGTCTAATGGGTGGATGAAACTTTCGGCGCTCCTTCTCACGCTCACTTTAAATTGCTTCGGGCAAGCGCTCGAACCCATCGCCAAGGCCTTCCGCGATCGCCCCGCGCCCGCAACGCGCGCCCCGCTGGAGCAGTTTCTGCTCAAGCACCCCAAGGATCAGGACGGTGCTCTCGCCCGGCTGCTGTTGTTCAATGGAGACACCAGTGCCGGTGCCGTCGATAAGTTACGCGCCGCCCGCGCGCCGCTCAAGGACATCGGGGACTACGTCGACTGGATGATCGCCTCAACCGAGTTTGCCGCGCGCGATTTCCAATCCGCCCTCGACGACGCTGAACGCGTACTCGCCATCGCCGAATCGCCGCTCGCTCCCCGCGCCGCCCTTCTTGCCGTCCGATCCGCCCGCGAACTAGACGACCTTCCTCGCCTCGCCGCCCTTCTGCAAAAGCATCAAAAAGCTCTTACGCCAGCCCAGGCCTCCTTCTACGCCGCCCTCGCCCGCCCCGCCGACGCCCGCCGCCACTTGGCCGCCGTCCTCACCCAGTTCCCCAAATCGCCAGAAGCCGCCGAAGCCGCCAAGCTGCTGCCCGTTGCCGACCTTAGCCCCGACGAGCGCCTCAATCGGGCCTATAAACTG
>JANXUM010000172.1 GCA_025356215.1 Bryobacter sp.
AAACAAAGGTCCGCGAACTCGCTGGATGCCGAAGTCGGCACCGAGATTGCGTCCTTCCTCGCTCCGCAAGCCTAAGTTGAACACGCTTTCAGCCGTGTAGAGCAAACATAGAGCGGCGAGGAACCAGACCACGCGATTCAGAAAGGAGATCGTCTTCTCTCTGTCGTAGATCGAAAGAAGCCCCGCAGCCTGGATGGGGGCGGAGGCGGCGAGAAGTAGCGTAAAGGCCATAGCGATCTGATCCTCACCATCGAGCGGACCGGCGAAAACCCGGATCAGCCCGTAGGCGAACAGAGCCAGCGTGCTCAGCAAAGCTCCTCGCGAGAATTGGATGCGACGCAACACGACAAATTGGAGCAGTGCGGCGGAGCCATATAGCGAAGCGCTTCCGAGCGTAAACAGGTCGGAATACTTCATCGGAATGCCAAACCATTCGCGGCGCGTCACCATCGTCGCCGGCACGAGCGAGCCATAAAGCAAAGCGATCCAGAATGGGAGCTCCCAGAGGAAGATGCTGCTAGCAGCGATGCGCCATCCGGCTAGAGGCAGCGGGGCTGCAAAGGACGCCATCGGTCGGGGCGGGGCGGCCAGACTGCTCATAGGTTCACCTCGGCGATCCGGTTGGCTACCGGGACCTTCGCCGCTAGCAGCTCGGTATACAAGGCCGCCACGTCATTGACAAGCCGGGTTTCGGAGAAAACATTTTGGGCGAAGCGCCGCGAGGCTTCGCCCATCCCGACAAGAAGGGTCCGTTGGGTCGATAGGCGCTCGAGTACATCGGCAAAGGCGAACGCATCGGCGCTGGCGAGGACCGCGTTGTCGTACCACCAGGAACGGGGCTCCATCCGGGCAACGCCAATCGCGAGATCAACGGTGCCACCGGCTGGAGTAGAGACGAAGGGCCGGCCGGCGGCCATGCCTTGAATCAAGGCCAACGGCGTACCTTCACGATGAGAAGTTAGGATTAGTAAATGGCACGACTGCAAGACGGGCTCGACGCGGTCTTGCCATGGAAGCAGGCGGACGTTTGCGAGGCCATGCGCGTGGACTTCGTCGGCGAAAGCGGCGCGTTCTGGACCGTCTCCAGCGAGGATGAAGTCGATCGGGAGTTTGCGGATCTGGCTGAGCTCGGCAATTTCCCGGAGCAACTGCAAGTTCTTGATCGGAACAAAGCGGCCCATCCACGCCACCTGAAGACGAGCTTCGGCGAAGTCTGGCGCTGGAATCTGGAGATACGACTCGAGACTCAAGCCGAGAGGAACGACTCGAAACTTATCCTCAGGAGCGATCTGGAAGCGATCTGCAAGTTCCCCCGCCTGTTGGCGGCTGACAGTGCATAATACGCTTGAGAGGCGACCCAGGCTGCGTTCAACGGCACGGATGACCTCATTGACCCAGGGCCGAAAATATCCCTCGAGTACATGTCCGTGGTAGGTATGGACCAAACAGGAGCAGCCCGCAAGCACAGCCGCGAGGCGTCCCAGAACGCCAGCTTTCGCCGTGTGGGTGTGAACAATATCGGGGCGATAGCGGCGCATTAGTCTCCAGAGTTGGATCAATGCGCGAAGATCGTGCCACGGCGATGGGTTTGCCCCGAGGGCCGGGATCCGCTCCACCCGGTCGCCGGGCTGAATCAGATACTCCATGTTGCGTTCGGTGGGGCCGCAGTTGCCGAAGACAAGCACCGAATCGAACCCATGTCGATCAAGCTGCCGGTTGAGAAGCGTGGCGTGGACGGGTGGGCCGCCCCCGGCGAGCCGGGTGATGATGCGCATGACAAGCGGGCGGTTGCGGGCCATCAGGCAACCTCCCGAAGGCCGGTGACCAGTTGCAAGTGAGCCGGTAATTTTGAGACGACGGCACGGAACTTTCCATTGGCACCGCGAGGAATGGTCTCCATCGCTTCGAAATCGAGGGCGATCGACGAGCCCAAACGCTCGTGCAGATTGGCTTCGAGGCGTTCCTTGTCGTCGCGACCGAAGCTGGGCAGCGGAACGAAGAGTACGCGCAGGCGGTCGGGCTGCTCTTGAATGAATTGGCATTCGAGCAATCCTTGAACACCCTTGAGCGCGGGGTCCATACGACCGACCCAGCCACGCTCGGCACTGTAGAGGTAATCCTCCTTGCGCCCATCGATCTGCTGAATCATTGGCATCGAACGACCGCAGGGGCAGCGATCCTCGTCGGTCCAGGCGGCCCTGTCGCCAACGCGATAGCGCACCAGGGGCATGGCACGATTGATCAATCCGGTGAGTACGACGTCTCCGGCTTCACCAGCGCGGCAGGGCTGGCCGTTGGGACGGAGAATCTCGGTGACTCCAAAGAGTGGGTGGGCGTGCATACGGCGGTAGCGGCACTCAAACCAGAAGCTTTGCATTTCGGTCTGTCCATACTGGTCGTAGACCTTGGCTCCAAAGGCTGCTTCCATCGCGTCCCGCTGCTCGTCGAGCAAGGTCTCGGCACTGGTAAGAATGGCCTTGATTCGTAGACTCTGCTCTGGGGATCGCAGGGCGTGCCGCGCGAGTAAGGCAATTGCCGAGGGGTATCCGCTGAGGTAGCGCGGCTGGAAGCGACGCAGGGCATCGAGGTAGCGCGGGATCGTATCCGAGTTCAAGTGGACGCTGGAGAGCATCAGTGCTCGATTGGCGAAATCGTAACGCCAATAGCGACTGGAGCGATCGCCAGGGACAATCATCTTGCCCGTAAACTGGGCCCGCCGATCAAAGCGGCTGACACCGGCCTGTTCACGGTAGCGCTCGACATAGGCGTACTGACGGGATACCGCACTGGCCTCATAAAAAAGTGTGATGGGGGTGCCGGTAGTTCCGGAGGTGTTCCAAGGAATCCAGCCTTTCTGCCGCGCTCCTCCCACGCAAAACTGAAACGGGTCGCGACGAAGGTTGAGCTTCTCAGTGATGGGAAGATCGAGGAGCGCCGACCAGTCACCAGCGCGTAGCTTGGAGGGGATCTTGGGATTGATCACAGACCGGTAGAAGGGAACGTTTGCGGCGGCATGGCTCAACATTCTTTTGAGACGGGCGGTTTGCAGTAACTCCAACTGCAACGGTGGCGCCATCTCTGTGGATTTGAGCAGGGCGTGCTCTTCGCGAAACGCGTCGCCGAAGCGCTGGCGCGCATAGATGGCGCCTTGGGCGGTAACGGCGGCGTCCTGGAGCCACACCGGCAAGCGGGAGTAGATGGATTCAAGCGGCTTCATGCAAAACATCCTCGGGGGAAAGAGTCTTGGCCCAGGCCATGGGCGGCTTCAGCACGAGCTCGGGGGCGGGAAGACGGTCACCGGGGGCGAAGCGTGTAATGGAGGTTGCGCTGTTACTGGCGAGCGCCGACAGCAGAGGGATCGCCCGCCAATCGAATCCAGAGAGCGCACTCGCATGGACGTCGATCTGTCCGGGGTCGGTGCCGAATAAGAGGCAATTCATGTTGCGCGGCTCGGGACGCAGCGGACCGTCGCCTTCACCGGCGACAATTGCATCGAGGAGGGTCAAGATTGGCCGAGGGGCGGCAAGCCTGGCACCTTCTTTACCGAGCCAGTGGGCGATGAACACCATATCGTGAATCGTTCGCCAGAGGGTGTCATTGCCCGGCCAAGCTCCGCCAAAAATGAGTGGGCTTCTGGAGCGCTGCGTCGAGGAAAACAACGAGCGGCGGGCTGAGCGAATGATTTCGTCCGGCATAACTCGTTCGAGCCAAGGGCGCAAGCGGGCCAGAAAGACGCCGGCGAAGGAATCGGGGTATTCGTCGCCTCCATGGCGTGGTGGGCCGACGCGAAAGTGCGGAAGATAGGCTTTGTCGCAGTTGATTCCGATGAAGTTCTTGAGAGCTCCGGTTACGCCGGTCTTGACGTGGGTTTTCCACTTGGGGAGATT
>JANXUM010000189.1 GCA_025356215.1 Bryobacter sp.
GGAAAGTGGCGGTCGAAGCCGTCGTCACCGCCGTCATCAACGATCTCGACCCCACCGCCCTGCGCGATACCTACATCTGCCGCGATCTGGTCAGCTCCAGCTTCAGCAACGGCTGGGTCGCGCACAACAATTTCCAGAGCAAGGCCCAAGGCGCCTCCGGCCTCACCTCGGCCATCTACGACCTCGATGGCGTCGCCGGCGGCTCCCATTGGGTGCCCCCCAAGAGCACCATCTACCGCAACCAGGCTGTCCCGCGCGGAGCCAACCCCCAAGGCAACATCTATTACGTCGGTGGCCGCTGGAACGCCTTCGCCCCCTTCTACGGCGGCCACCTCAACACCCACGCCTGCTGCCGCAACCACCTTCTCTACCACGCGCTCAAACAACCCTGATAAATTGGAGCCATGCGCGTAGCATCATTGATCACCCTCGCCCTCGGCGCCCTCAGCACGCTGTCCGCCGCCGGCCCCACAGACAAGCCCTTCAAGCCCGAAAAAGGATTCACCTCGCTGTTCAACGGCAAAGACCTGACCGGCTGGACCAAAGCCAAAGAGAGCGAAGAATCCTTCTCCGTCAAAGACGGCGCCATCGTGGCCAACGGAAAGCGCTGCCACCTCTACTTCACCGGTATGTTCAAAGGCAAGCCCGCCGCCTTCAAAAACTTCGAACTCCGAGTCGACGTGATGACCAAGCCCGTCTCCAACGGCGGCATCTATTTCCATACGGTCTATCAAGAGACCAATTGGCCCGATAAAGGCTTCGAAGTCCAAGTCAACAACACCCACGGCGACTGGAAGAAGACGGCCGGTCTCTACAACGTTCAGGACAACAAAGAGGCCTTCAAGGACAACGTCTGGTTTACCGAAACGATTCGTGTTGAAGGCAAGCACGTCACGACTTTTGTCGACGGCAAGAAAGTAACCGACTGGGTCCAACCCGACGACTGGACAGGCCCCAAGGGCAACCCCGGCCGCGTCATCGGTGCCGGCTCCACCTTTGCCTTCCAGGCCCACGACCCCGGCTCGACAGTGATGTACAAGAACGTCCGCGTCAAGCTACTCCCCTAGCTTGAGCACTCACTAGACCTACCCCAACACATCCAAAATCGACAGCGAGGCCAACTCGTTCGCCGTCTCCACGGCCTTCAAGTTGGCCCCGCTCGCATTCTTTGCCTCCATCAGCGCCACCATCTCCGCACTCAAATCCACCGAATCCGCCCCTGAACTCGCGATCGCCCCGCCCGAAAGCCGCTTCGCCACTGCCGCCAACTTCTCCTGCGCCTTCTCCAGTCCAGCTAAGCCAATCGATTGGATCTCCATAAAGTTCGTATCGGTAAGGGCGCGAGCTCCTTTAGAAAATATTTTGTAAATCCCCAAATTTCTCCACCACCACCAACCTCCCCGGCCCCGCCTCCCGCAACGGCGTCTGCTCCAGTGTCCAGGTCCGCTCATGCGGCACAAACACCGCGTTCATCCCCGCCTCCAGCGCCGGGTTAATGTCGCTCTTCGGTGAATTCCCAATCATCCACGTCACCTCGTTCTTCAACCCAAATCGCCCGCAAAGCTCCCGATAAGCCGCAACATCCTTCTCCCGCACAATCTCAAAACTCTTGAAAAAACGCCCCACCGGGCTCCGGTCAATCTTCAGCCTCTGCTCCTCGGCCTCGCCCTTGGTAAACAAAATCAAATCGTGGCTCCGGTGCAACAGATACTCGAGCGTCTCCTCCACTCCCGCCAGCATCTCGATCGGCTGCCTCAAGATCCGGTCCGCAAACCCCATCACCCGCTCCAGATCCCCTGCCCCAATTTCTCGCTCCACCAAGTGCCGGTAACAAGTCACCATGTTCTTGGCAAAGTTCTTCGCCCCATATCCATTCACTTTGATATTCGCAATCTCAATCTCGTCAAAGATCGCGCGAGCCTGCTCGGCAGTTAAACTCGAATGCGATAAGTACTCGAAAAACTCCTCCCAGGCCTGCTCAAAGTAAATGTTGTTTTCCCACAGCGTATCGTCTGCGTCTATCACCAGCGTCTGCGGCCCACTAACTCGCACTTACTCCACAACCTCCGCCATATGCTTCGCAAACCCATTCAGCGGCGCCACCCTGCGCACATGCCGCCGCAGTTTCTCCTTGTCAAAGTAACTCGGTAGATACTCCGCCAGCGCCTCCATCCGCTCCCGCTCGCTTTTCATCCCCAGCAACCCCTGCTTAAACTCCAGATCCCCCGCCGCCTCCCCCAACACAAAGCTCAAGTCCGGCCTCCGCTCGTCCGGCAACTCCGACACCAGCCCCCCATGCTCCAACACCATCAACTTCGTCCACGCGCTCATCACCCGCTGCTTCACCGCTTCGCTGGCTTCCTCGTTGTCCTCGTCCGTCACCGTCGCCACCGCCGCCTGCAAAAAATTCCGCTCCTCGTTCACCATGATGATTTCGAATCGCTTCTTGCCTCGCACCAGGATGTCCATCCGCCCATCCGGATACTTGCGCAGCGTCTTCTCCACCGTCGCCGTGCACCCAATGCTCGCCATCCCCTTTTCCGTCGCCAGCACCACCCCAAACTCACTCTCCGCCTCTAGCGCCTCGCCAATCATCTCCTTGTAGCGATCCTCAAAAATATGCAGCGGAATCGCGCCGCCCGGAAACAGCACCACCCCTAAAGGGAACAACGGCAATTGGTCTTGCGACATAAGTACTATTATTGACTCTTGTGCGGATCGCTAGTTCCAAAATCCTTCTCACCGGTGCCTCCACCGGCATCGGCGCCAGTCTCGCCAAGCTTCTCCACGCCCACGGCGCCCAACTCGTGCTCGTCTCCCGCCAGACCCACACCTACGATCTCCCCGGCGCGCTCTGGATCGCCGCCGACCTCACAGACCCCGCCCAGCGCGCCACCGCCTTCGCCCAGGCAGTCCAACACCTCAACGGCCTCGACATCCTGATCAACAATGCCGGCGTCGGAGCTTACGTCCCCACCGCCAAAATCAGCGATGCCACTTGGAGCCACCTCAATGAACTCAACCTCAACGCTCCCATCCACCTCACCCGCCTCGCCCTCCCCATCCTTCTCAATCAACGCTCCGGCTCGATCGTCAACGTCTGCTCCATCGCCAGCCTCGTCCCCCTGCCCTGGTTCACGCTTTACTCAACAACCAAAGCCGCCTTGCTCAGCTTCACTCATGGCTTGCGGATGGAACTCGATTCTACCGGCGTCCACACCGTCGCCGTCTGCCCCGGTTACGTCCAAACCCCCTTTCAGGCCAACGTCATCGAAGGCAAACCACCCCTGGTCCTCCAACGCACCAAACGCTTCGCCATCTCCCCCGACATCTGCGCCGCCGATGTCGTCAAAGGAATCGAGCGCAACACCCGCACCGTAATCACCCCGTTTAGCGGCCATTTCCTCAATCTTGGATATTTTCTTTTCCCCAAGCTCATCGACAAGTACTTTGCTCGATACAATCGCAACTTGGAGAAGTCCGCGCTTTGATCCTGAAGCTGAAACGCTCGCCCGGCATTTACCTGGTGGGCTTCATGGGCTGTGGCAAATCCACCGTCGGTGCCGCTTTGGCCGACGAGATCGGCTGGCGCTTCGTCGATCTCGATCGCGAGATCGAGACTCGCCAAGGCCGCCTCATCATCGACATCTTCGAGACCCACGGCGAACCCGCCTTCCGCCAAATCGAGTCGGACGCCATCCAGCAGCTCATCAAGGACACCCACCGCGGTCGCGCCACCGTCGCCGCCCTCGGCGGAGGTGCCTTCACCTGGCCCGGCAATCGCGAACGCCTCGACGATTCCGGCGTCACCATTTGGCTCGACGTCCCCTTCGCCCGCATCGAGTCCCGCATCGCCAGCCAAACGCACCGCCCTTTAGCTCGCGACGCCAAGCGCTTCCGCGAACTTTTCGACTCGCGCCGCCAAACCTACTCCACCGCCGACTACACCATCCCCTTTGATTCCGACGATCCCCAAGATGCCGTCCAAGCCATCCAAGCCCTCCACCTCCTCGGCTGAAGCCCGGGCTGAACAACGCCTCAGGCGCGACGCCCTGGCCATCTTCAACGCTGCCCTCGCCGCCGCGGACCCCTACGCCGCCACCCTCGCCCATCTCCCCAAAGGCCTCCAAAACATCCACGTTGTCGGTGCCGGTAAAGCCGCCGCCCCCATGGCCCGCGCCGTCGAGAAAACCTACGGCAAGCAAATCCGCGACGGCGTCGTCGTCACCAAATACGGCCATGCTCAGCCTCTCAAGCGCATCCGTTGTCTCGAAGCCGCCCACCCCGTTCCTGACGAAGCCGGCGTCTCGGCTGCCCAACAAATTGCCCAAATCTGCGCCAGCGCGCGAGAGGACGACCACATCGTCTGCCTGATCTCGGGCGGTGCCTCCGCCCTGCTCCCATTCCCCGTTCAGCCCATCACGCTGGCCGAGAAGCAACACACCACAAAGCTCCTGCTGTCGAGCGGCGCCACCATCAATGAACTCAATTGCGTCCGCAAACACCTCAGCGCGATCAAAGGCGGCCACCTCGCAGACCTCGCCTTTCCCGCCCACCTCCACACATTCATCCTCTCCGACGTCATCGGGGACCCGCTCGACGTCATCGGCTCAGGCCCCACCGTCCCCGACCCCAGCACCTTTGACGAAGCCTGGCAGATTCTGCATCGCCACAACCTCACCCACAAAGTCCCAGCCAGCGTCCGCCGTCACCTGGACCAAGGCGTTAACAAAGCGACGCCCGAAACTCCCAAGCCCGGCGATCGCGTCTTCGATCGCGTCACCAACACCCTGATCGGCTCCAACCGCCAATCCCTCCAAGCAGCCCAAGCCGCCGCCGCCAAACTCGGCTACCAGCCCATGCTCCTTTCCACCTCGCTCGATGGCGAAGCCAAAGAGGCCGCCAAGTTCTTTGCCGCGATGGCCCGCGAGATCGCCGCCACGGGCAACCCCGCCCCCCGCCCCATCGCGCTCCTCGCCGGTGGAGAAACCACAGTAACTCTCAGCCCCCACCACGGCCTGGGAGGCCGCAATCAGGAAATGGCCCTGGCTGCCGCTATCGGCATGGCGGGCCTTCCTGCCACCCTCTTCCTGGCCGCTGGCACGGACGGCACGGACGGCCCCACCAACGCGGCCGGCGCCTTCGCCACCGGACAGACTCTCGCCCGCGCCCGCGCGCTCGAACTCGACCCCCACGATTTTCTAACCCGCAACGATTCGCACCACTTCTTCCAACCCTTAGGCGATCTCCTCATCACCGGCCCCACCGGCACC
>JANXUM010000203.1 GCA_025356215.1 Bryobacter sp.
AGCTGGGATTGGGAACTCTTTTTGAGGAAAGCGCGCTCAATCAATCAGTTGAGGCGATTGAGAGCGACCTTCGCCTGGACGGCTTTTACGAGAACAAGGTTCGCTACGAAATCAGCCGGGACACCGATCATCAACAAGTGAATCTTCGCTTCTTTGTCGAGCCCGGCCCGAGAGCCCGCTTCAGCACGCCGATTTTCAAGGGAAACCTGATGTTGACTTACGAGACGTTGATCCAACCGACCCGGTGGAAGCGACTGCGCGGAGTCCTGGGCTGGCAATACGTCAGCGAGCAGAAGGTGCAAGGCGGCATACGCAACATCCTGAAGACCTATCGAAAGAACGATTTCCTGATGGCCAGGGCGACCATTGAAAGACTGGACTATCGACCGGCGGAAAGGGTGGCGATCCCGAGCCTTCGGCTAGACGCCGGACCAAAGGTACAGGTGCGCACCGTCGGAACCAAGATCTCGCAATCGACCTTGCGCCGCCTGGTGCCGATCTACGAGGAGCAGAGCGTAGATAAAGATCTACTGATCGAAGGGAATCGCAAAGTCTCGGCTTATTTGCGGGGGAAGGGATACTTCGACGCCAGGGTCGACTATGAGGTGGAACAGGCCGGAGTGGCGGTAAGTGAAATCGACCCGAAGCAGGACGCCTTCATCGACTACAACGTAGATCGGGGACCGCGCTACAAGGTCTCAAGCCTGATGTTATCGGGGAACCGGTACTTTAACAACGAAACGCTCTTGGAACGGATGGCGATCAAGCCCGCCACCATGTTGCGTTACCGGAAAGGAAAGTACAGCGACGAATTGCTAGCGGGCGACCGCGCGGCAATTGAAGATTTGTACCGGTCAAATGGATTTCTAGCCGTGAAGGTGAGCAGTTCCGCGACCCGTCGGCAGAATGGGAAGACGCACGGGGTGGGTATTGCGGTGGATGTTATCGAAGGGCCACAAACGAAGATCGAGTCACTCAAGATCGATGGCGTGGCTGAGGCTGACCGAAGTGTAATCGAGGGCTATGTCACGGCCACGGTGGGACAGCCTTACTCGATCGTGACTCTGAACGCCGACCGCGAGCGCATTCTGAACTTACTCTATGCGACTGGATACTCCGAAGCGGCGCTGGACACAATCGTTGAGCGCGGGGACACGGCGGAGAGCATCCGGCTCATCTATCGAATCAAGGCGGGCCCGCAACATTTTGTCCGCGACGTCGTCATCACGGGCATTGAAAAAACCAACAGGTCGCTGGTGGACAAGCGGGTGAGGCTGATGGCGGGCGAGCCGCTAAACAACAATGCGATTTTTGCGGCGCAGCGGCGGCTCTATGACTTGGGGATTTTCGCCCGGGTGGACACGGCGCAACAGAACCCCGACGGCGAGGAGATCTCGAAGACGATTCTCTTCAACCTAGAGGAGGCGTCCAAGTGGAGTTTCAACGGGGGTTTGGGAGCGGAGATTGCGCGCATCGGCGGCGGGGTCACCAGCTTTGACTCGCCGGCGGGGGGAACGGGCTTTTCTCCGCGCGTCAGCCTGGGCGTTAACCGCACTAACTTTCTTGGGCTAGGCCACACGATCGGCCTGCAAACACGAATCTCTAATATCCAGCAGCGCGTACTGGCCAGCTATCTGGCGCCGCAGTTCCGCAATAGCGATTACTTCAGCTTTAGCGCGACGGCCTTGTATGACGACGCTCGCAACGTCCGCACTTACAGCTCCAAACGCCTTGAGGGTAGCTTACAGTTGGCGCAAAGATTGAGCCGGTCGGATTCAGCGCAGTACCGCTTTACATTTCGTAAGGTGACGGTTGACCCTAACTCGATCAAGGTGGAACCGGCGCTGATTCCGATTCTGGCGCAGCCGGTGCGGGTGGGAAGCTTCTCATCAACTTATATTCAAGACCGGCGAGACGACCCGGTGGACGCCAAACGCGGACGCTACACGACGGCTGACTTTGGCGTAGCGAACAGGGCGTTTGCCTCATCTACTAATTTTGTGCGGCTGCTGACCAAGAACTCGACTTACTACAAGCTAGGGAAAGACCTTGTCTTTGCCCGAAGCGTGACTTTTGGCATCTTAGCTCCGTATACGGCTGGTCCGGATGTGCCCTTGCCGGAACGCTTCTTTGGCGGTGGCGCGTACTCGCATCGCGGCTTCCCCGAGAACCAGGCGGGGCCGCGAGACTTAAAGACGGGCTTTCCGCTGGGTGGCAAGGCACTGTTGGTCAACAATCTTGAGTTGCGCTTTCCCTTAGTTGGGGACAATCTTGGCGGCGTATTCTTCCACGACGCCGGCAATGTATATAGCGAACTGAAGAACGTACGCCTCAACTGGAATCAGAAGGATTTAACGAATTTCGATTACATGGTGCACGCGGTTGGGTTTGGCATCCGGTACCGGACTCCGATCGGACCGGTACGGGTGGATCTGGCGATTTCGCCAAATTCGCCGCGCTTTAACGGATTCAAGGGCAGCCGCGAGGACTTGCTATTTGGACGAGGAACGGAAGCGCTGCAGCGTGTGAATCGCTTTCAGTTCCACATCTCCTTGGGACAAGCATTCTAATGCGGCTGAGTCTTTTGGTCATCGCCATGCTTGTCCGCGCCGAAATTGTGGACCGTTTGGCCGTGACGGTTGGAGACGAAATCATCACGGAGCAGCAGGTGATGCTGCACCTGCGCACGGCGGCTTTCTTCAACGGAGTTCCTTTGTCAACAACGGTGAAGGACAGGCGGCTGGCGGCGCAAAAGCTGATCGAACAGGCGCTAGTGCGAATTGAGATGCAGAACAATCGCTACCCTTTGCCCAATGACGACGAAGTGAAGGAAGCTTTTGACGCGGCAATTCACCAGAGATTTGCGACCGGCCCGGCGAGATACTCGCAAGAATTGCAGAAATATGGCATCAGCGACGCGGAGTTCAAAAACGCACTGCGCCAGCAACTGACGATTCTCTCGTTTATCGACTTCCGGTTTCGACCGGGAGTGCAAATTCCTGAAGATGAAATTCACGAGAGTTACGACGCGGAATTTGTCAAGGACACTCCGGGCAAAGCTAAACTTACTTACAACCAGGCGCGGGCGGCGATTCTTGAAACATTGACGCAGCAACGCATCGACAACTTACTGGATCGATGGCTGAGCCAGACGGAAGCGGCAACGCGCGTGCGCTGGATCGATGGCGTCTTCATGGAGAGAAGCAAATGAGCCGGCGCCGGAAGCTACTGATTGGGCTTGGGGCGATCGCGCTGGTGGGGAGCGGCGCGGCTGTATGGTTTGTGCAATCGGGTTGGATCAACCGCTACGTAGTGGAGCGGGTTCAGGCCGAGGTTGAAAGTGCGATTGGGGCCAAGATTGAGATGGGCAAGGTGCGTATCGATCCCTGGAAGGGGAGGGCGGTAATTGAAGGTGTCGTGCTGCACGGAAAAGAACTTAAGGGCGAGCAGCCATTACTTACCGCGCAAGAAATGACAGTCGACGCCAGAATTAGCAGTTTCAGCCGGGGCAAGGTCGACTTGAGGAGCCTGAGTCTGAAGGAGCCGCGCTTCCACTTGATTAGTTACCCGGACGGCACCACCAACTTACCTGGGCCGAAAGTGTCGAGGAGTTCCGGCAAGACTGGGTTGGAAACATTCGCCGATCTACGCCTGGGCCACCTGGATATCGAGAAAGGCGAATTTTCGTGGAACGAACGCCGTACGCCGTTCTCGCTGAGCGCTAAGGATTTTCTGGCGCGCCTGGATTATCTACCGGCATCGCGAGTTTATCGGGGCAAGGTGGAATCAGCCAATCTGAGGTATGAGCCCGGGGCCGGCACGGCAATCGAGGGGAAGTCGAACCTTGATTTCGCCATCGACAAAGAGAAGATCACGATTGAGAAGGCGACGCTTGAAACGCCTTTGGGAACAGCGCTTACAGCACGGGGAGAGATACGAAATCTTGAAGGCCAGGATCGGCCGATGCAGGTGGCCCTGGATATCGAAGGCGCGATCGGGATGCGGCAAATCCACCCGTACCTAAAGGTGCCGATTGAATCGAGTGGCAGCTTGCTCTACACGGGCAAGCTGCTTTACGAGCTGGACCGGGGATTGGAGTTACATGGCGACGTCCAGGCGCGAGACATTTTCTATCGCGATGAATCGACGCGCATGGGTCCGTTGACGGGGCGGTCGCACGTCGATTGGCTGCCCGGACGGCTGACGCTTACAGCGATGCGGGCCGAGGGCTTCGGCGGCAACCTAGTCGGCAATTTCAGTTGGGATCAGCAGGAAGGATGGAGCTTTGACGGCGATCTGGCACAACTGAATGTAGAGACGGTACTGCGGCAACTGAATGTCCGCGACATCCCGTGGAGCGGCCACATCGCCGGGCCGATTGAGGCAAAGGGCGGCAAGGGCCCGGCTGAAGTTACGGCGGACCTTGAGATCGTATCCACCCGCGGCCCGAGTCCGGTTAGTGGGTTGCTGGCTTTGAATTACTTTGAACAGGGCAACCAGTTGGTCTCGCGGAACAGCTTTTTGGCGTTGCCGAATTCGCGGCTGAATTTTTCGGGGGATTTTGGCAAAGGAATCGCAATCGATTTCCGCTCGATCGATTTCAAAGAGTTGATGCCGTTGCTGCGCTTGGCGGGCTGGACGGGTGAGGACTTGCCCGCCGGACTGCGCGGCGGCAGCGCGGAGATTCAAGGCACCTTGCGCGGCAACTTGAAGAGCCCGCGCTTTCAGGGCAGTGTAACGGCCGCCAATTTGGTGGCGGAGGGTATAGAGATTCGAGGCTTGAGGAGCCGGGTGGAATACGGGCCGGAATTGCTTTCGCTGGAAGGGCTTGATGTAGATCAGGGCGGACTTCGGGCGACGGGGAATGTGGCGGCAGTGCTTGACGACGGCAAGCTGGAGCCCGAAAGCCTGTTGAGCGGCAACCTGGAATTGCGGGTGTCCGATTTGAAAAGCCTGACGGATCGAGTCTCTGGCACGGCGCAAGCCAAGATTTCGGTGCATGGAAGCTTCGGCCAGCCGTCGGTGGAGGGCACCTTGAGCTCGCCCCTGCTGCAGGCCAGAGGAATGCGAATTGAACAAGTTTCGGCGAAGCTGACGGCTTCGCGCCGCGAGTTGCACCTGAGTGAATGGTCTGCGCGCAACGGCAAAACGCCATTGAGCGGAGTGTTGAACCTGAAGGCGGGCGGCGACGATTGGAAGCTGGGTGCGGGCAACGCAAAGATCAAGGTGGATGGTTTGGGGCTATCGTCAATACCTGAATTTCGCGATCAACAAGCGGACTTAGACGCGACATTGACCACCGACGCGCAGATTGAATTCGGCTGGTCGCCGGAGGGAGTGTCGGCCTCAAAGCTGGACGGCAGATTACTGCTGGCGAACATAACGCGGTTCTCGCGGCCCGTGGGCCAGTTGGAGTTCACTTCTCGAACGGCGGGGGGCAAGGCGTCGCTGACGGCGACGGGGATGATTGGAAACTTGCCGCTTAAGGGCGACGCGAGTATTCAGTTGGGGACGCGGCTGGACATTGAATTGCGATTGCAATTGCCGCGATTGGACTTTCCCACAATTGCCCAATTGTTCAGCCGCGAAATCCTACCTAGCCCTCTGCCTTATGTGGGCGGCGCGGAGGCCAGTTTGTACTTTAAGGGTCCGCTGCTGGACCCGGCCAAGTGGGATGGCCAACTGACCGTTCTGCAATTGCAGCTATCGCCCAATAAAGATTACGTCAAGGAGACGCTGCCGCAGGTGGCCGACGTGACGTTAAAGAATGACGGGCCGATCGTGATTGAGTTCCGGCGCGGGTTTGTGGGCGCGCGAGAGGTGAAGCTGGTGGCAAAGAACACCAACTTCACAACGTCGATTGGCTACACGGCATCAAGCGGCACGCTGAGCGGCCAAGCGCGAGGCACGATCGATCTGGCCATCTTATCGACGCTGCAACCGGATCTGATCGCGACGGGCGTCGCGGGTCTGGAGACAAGCATACAAGGCACGGCGGCCGAGCCGCAGATCAACGGCAAGCTGGCCTTCACCAACGCTTCGTTCTATTTGCGCGACGTGATCACGGGCCTGGACAAAGTGAACGGCGTGATCCTGTTCGACAAGAATCGAGCGACGATTAACGACCTGAAGGCGCAAACGGGCGGCGGGGATTTGCAGTTGAACGGATTCATTGGCTTTGGCCGCAGTTTGAGCTACCGGTTGCAAGCTGAAGCCAAGCAGATCCGCATCCGCTATCCCGACGGGATCTCGACAACGGCCAACGCCATACTGGCACTGTCCGGAACGACGGCGAAAAGCATTCTTGCCGGGACATTGACGATTCTGCGGAGCAGCGTTGGACAGATTGACGCGGCGCAACTGCTGGCGGGGAGCACTGTGTCAAGCGATTCGACGGCGCCGACCAAGAACGAGTTTTTGCGCAACTTGCAGTTTGACGTCAAGGTGGACGCGGCGCAAAACGCGGAGTTCTCGACGTCGCTAACCAAGGACGTCAAGGGCGAGGTGGCGCTGCGTTTGCGGGGCACTCCAGGAAGACCGATCCTGCTGGGGCAAGTGTCTGTGACGCAAGGCGAAATCGATTTCTTCGGGTCGCGCTATGAGATCAGCCGGGGCGAAGTGCAGTTCAATAACCCGCTGCGGATTGAGCCCGTGGTCCACCTGGACCTTGAAACACGGGTGCGCGGCGTCACGATCTCGATGAATTTCTCGGGACCGGTGAGTAAGTTGAATATGAGTTATCGCAGCGATCCGCCACTGCAATCGAGCGAGATCCTGGCGTTGTTGACGGTGGGGCGCAACCCGGGGACCAATGGGTCTCTTTCGCAGGCGCCGGTGGGGCAGCAGAGCCAAGGAGGATTGTTCGGTAACGATTCGAGCCTGGTGCTGGGAGCGGCGGTGACGGCGGGGATCAATGGGCGGCTTCAGCGGTTCTTTGGGATTTCGAGAGTAAGAATCGATCCGCAACTTACAGGGATCGACAACGTTCCGCAGGCGCGGCTAACACTGGAGCAACAGGTTAGCCGCGATGTTACGCTGACTTACATTACCAACTTGAACCGCACGCAGCAACAAATTGTGCGGATCGATTGGGATGTGTCTAAAGCGTGGAGCGTGGTGGCGGTGCGGGACGAGAACGGGATCTTTGGCGTGGATCTATTCTTTCGTAAGCGGCTGAAGTAGGCGGCGGCGAAAGGCGATGAGGGCGGCGCCGAGTCCGGCCAAGGCAAAGGAGCCGGGCTCGGGAACGGACGACGTGATGTCGACGTTGAAGTTGTCGACGCCGGATTTCTGTGTGCGGTAGATGTTGGATTTTGGCAGGCCGTTCGCAATGGAATATCCGAGCTGGATCATTCCGCCTCCGGCACCGACAATCGGATTGCTGGCGCAGTTCAGGGGGTTTGCATCGATGGTCGCCAGGCAGAAATCGGAGGCCGCCAAGCCTGTGACGGAGTGGGCGCTCCACGTTGGAGTATCGGAGCTGACGGATGTGGAGCTTAGATAGGGATTCCCAGCTTGAAAGATCGCCAGCGCGTATGCGTGGCCGTTGTGCGGATGGAGTTGTACGGTCCGCTACCGTCGGGGCTGGTGTTGTGGTCGTTGTGGCGATAGGCGGAATTGGAGACTCCGCCGTTGTTATCGTGATAGGCGGAGAAAGTGATGCCGGGGGCGTTGTTGGTGTTAGTGAGTAGGGAGGAACTCCATTGTGCGTCGGCGAAAATGCCGTCAAAGACATTGATAGTCGCCGCGGCGAGAGAAGATCCCGTGAGCAAGAGCAAGAGGAAGAGAGCGTGTTTCATAGGGTTCGGCTCCATAGCAGGGCCGGCCCACGGGCGATGCTGATCTCGAGGGTGGCGGGATGGGCGGTTTCGCGGCTATCAAAGCGGACCGAGGTGGCCGCATAGGCGGGGTTCCGGGTGGCCGAGGGCCGCGTTGACATCGATGGCTCCCCCAGCCGACACCGCGCCCACATGCAAGCTCGGCAAATCGCCGAATGTGGCACTGTTCCCGACCGCGACGTAGGCGTCGGCACCGGCCGTCAGGGTCTGCGCCATCGCGTACGGCGTCAGGAGGATTGTGGCTGGCAGTAGGAACGGAGTCACAGAGCGGCTTTCACCCTGAGATGCGCAATCCGAGAGCGGAACCGGTCGCAAAGGTGGAAATAAATTGAAATAGAGACCCAGTGGCGACCGTCTCAATGAATAGATGCCAGTAATTCTTCTGGCCCTCGCGATTGGCTGCTTTCTCCCCATGAATTTTTCTGTCGAACGCTCAGACGCTGTCATGTTGCGGGATGTCGAGTATGCGCAAGCCGGGGGCATCAGCCTACAATTGGACGCTTCCCTGCCCCGTGAGGACGACGCGGCGGCACCAGCCGTGATCGTCGTGCATGGCGGGGCCTGGGTGGGGGGAGACCGCCGCCGGACAGCGGTGCCGCTGTTACAACCGCTGGCCGACGCTGGCTTTGCCTGGTTTTCGATTAGTTACCGGCTGGCTAAAGGGCCGCTGGACTTTGGCGACGCCGTCGGGGACGTGGAGGCGGCGATCCGCTTTGTGCGCAGCCACGCCGGGGAATACGGGGTCGACCCGGAGCGCATCTATCTGGTGGGGGAGTCGGCTGGAGGGCATCTGGCGGCAATGGCCTCGCTGGGCGGGGCCGAGGGTACGGCGGTGCGAGGGGTGGTGGCGCTCTATACGCCTTCGGACTTGGTGGCGTTGGCGACGACGTCGGAGATGATCCCGGCAGGAATTCGGCGTCAGTTGCACGGCACGCCGTTTGCGAAGTTGATTCTAGCGCGGCTGGAACAGCTTTCGCCGATCGGGCTGGTGAAGCCAGGGATGCCGCCCTTTTTCCTAATCCACGGCGACGAGGACAAGCTTGTGCCGATCGGACAATCGATCGAGTTCTGCAAAAAAATCACAGCCGCGGGCGGGGCTTGCACGATGAGCACGATGCCGGGTGTGGGGCATAGCGTCCGTTTCTGGGAGGGGAACGCAAGCGTCGCGTCGCGATACAAGCGTGAGATGGTGGAGTGGCTGCGGAGCCACTGACGACAACTAGAAGGTAAAAGACGTTCCGAGCGTAAGGGCTTGAATCCCCGCTCGAACAACGCTGTTGGCGTACTCGCCGGAGAGAAGCGCGGATCGGCCGTTGCTTGCCGAAGCAGTGAAGCCGTAGGAGTAGGCTAAGTCCGAGCTCACACGATGACGGTGCCAACCGAGCCCCGCCGTAAGTTGCTGCCGAAGGATGGCGGCCGTCAGCGGCGAGAGCGTGGAGGCGGGCACTGGGTTGCCCGCATGGCTGTAGCCTCCTCGGAATTTTACGTTTTCGAGTAGTGCCCATTCAAAACCGGCGTGTTGGGAGTAACGATCTTTCCACTGCAGCGGCACCGCGTCGTTTAGGCTACTTGAGCCGAGAAGCGTGTTGATGCCGAGGTTTGAGCCATTGGAGAGAGCAACCGGCAGCGTGACGAACGAGCGCTTCCAATTGACCCATGTCATTTGGCTCGCCAGCAGAAGGCGAGGCGTAGCTTGGTAGGCGAAGTGGGAGACCAGCGAGCGCGGCAGTTCATTGCGCACCTGGG
>JANXUM010000250.1 GCA_025356215.1 Bryobacter sp.
CCATCGTCGGTGCCACCGACGCCATTGGTCTAAAGGCCATCGAGAAGCCCTATCACTTCCGCGATATCCACACCACTGTCCTCAACCAGATGGGCCTCAATCAGCACGCACTCAGTTACCTCCACCTCGGCCGCAAAGAAAGATTGACCGAAGTGGAAGGAACAGTGATAAAAGAGATCGTCTGATCTCATGCAAAATAATCGTGTTCTCCTCTTCAATGGAAGCTGCATGGCGCTCATCGCCACGGCTCTCTGCTTCGCCATCCGCGGCGACGTTCTAGACGCGCAGGCCGCCGAATTCGCGCTTACCAACGAACAGATCGGAGCCACCGCCTCGCCCGCCTTCTGGGGCTTTACGCTCGCCATGATCTTCGGTGGCCCGCTATCGGATCGCATCGGCATGAAGCCCCTCCTCTGGGCCTCCTTCTCGATGCACATGCTCGGCGTCCTTGGCACCATCTTCTCCACCGGCTTCTCCAGCCTCTACGCCGCTACCCTCGCCATCGGCATCGCCAACGGTCTGGTCGAAGCCGCCATCAACCCCTTGGCCGCCGCCCTTTACCCTGAGCAGAAGGTTCAGAAACTTAACCTGCTCCATCTCTGGTTCCCCGGCGGCATTGTCATCGGCGGCGTCATCGCATACCTCCTCACCGGTGCCGGCATGGGCTGGCGCGTCAAGACCGCCATGATCCTCGTCCCCACCGTCATCTATGCCTGGATGCTCTTCCGCCTGCCCTTCCCCAAGACAGAGGCCGTCGAGAAAGGCGTTGCCCTCAAAGACATCTACGCCCAGGCCCTCCGCCCCATGTTCCTGCTCTTCCTCGGCTGCATGATCCTCACCGCCGCCAGCGAACTCGCTCCCAACCAATGGATCCCGTCGATCCTCAGCAAAACCACCGGCATGTCCGGCATCGCCATCCTGGTCTGGATCAGCGGCATCATGACCGCCGGCCGCGCCTCCTGCGAATGGGTCTTCGCCCGCATCGCCCCCGTCCCGCTCATGATGGTTAGCACCCTGCTGGCGGCCATCGGCATGTACTCGCTCAGCATCGTCAGCGGCTCCGTGCTGACGCTCGCCGCTTCCGGCCTCTTCGCCCTCGGCGTCACTTTCCTCTGGCCCACCATGCTCGGCATCACCGCCGAACGCTTCCCCAAAGGCGGCGGCCTTTTGCTCGCGATGATGGGCGGCATGGGCATGCTCAGCAGCAGCTTCGCCCTGCCGATGATCGGTCGCGTATACGATCAATCCGGCCCAGCCGCCGCGCTGCGCTCGGTCTCCGTCGCGCCCATCGTTGTCTGTGTCATCTTCGGCCTCATCTACATGTTCGAGAAGCGCCCCAAGGTACTGGAGCATGCGTAGGCGTCGATTCTTAAGCGCCCTGCCCTGCGTGCTCGCCGCGCAGGGCGGCGCCACCAGAGCTGGCTTCGCCGAGACCGACATCACCCCCGCCATCGGCAGCGAGATCCCCGGCAACTACTTCAAGCAATTTCACAAAGCGCTGCACGACCCTTGCAAAGTTCGTGCGGCGTTCTTGATTGATGGCGCAAAGTCCGTCTGCCTCGTGGGCGTCGACGCCCTCGTCGTGCCCCGTCACCTGGTCAATAAGATCCGCGCCCGTCTGCCTGGAGTCGACATCATGATCGGTGCCTCGCACTCACACTCCTCCGGACCCATCGGCATGATCCAACCCGGCGAGTACGACCACGCCTCGGCCGAGATCCAGACGCTCGCCTACGGCGAGAGTTCCGCCGCCGACCCCGCCTACCTGAAACTTGTCGAAGACCAGACTGTCCGCGCCATCGAGACCGCCCGCCGCAACTCGCTCGACACCAACATCGGCTTCGGTGCCGGTCACGAAGACGCCGCCATCTTCAATCGCCGCTTCGTCATGAAGAACGGCCTGAGCTACACCCATCCACGCCCCGGCAATCCCGACATCGTCCAACCCGCCGGCCCCGTCGATGGCACCGTCACTGTCATGGGCGTTTTCAACGAGGCCAAGCAGCTCAGCGGCTGCGTCGTCAACTACTCTTGCCACGCCACTACCAGTCCGCCAGCCATCTCCGCCAACTGGATCTACTTCATGGAACGCGCCATCCGCGGCGTCTTCGGCGAGCACGTCATCGTCGTCTTCCTCCAAGGCTTCTCGGGCGACGTCACACAGGTCGACAACCTCGATCGCAGCCCAGCGCCGAGCGGTCTCGAATACGCCCGCCTGATCGGCGGTCGCGTTGGCGCGGAGGCCGTCAAGGTCTTACTCTCGATGAAACCCGAGCAGGGCGTGACGATCTCGACCGCAGCCAAGACCTACCCCGAAGGCCGCCGCGTACCCGGCGCGGCCCGGGTCGCTGCGGCTCGCGAGACTCTCGCCAAAGACCGTCGGAAGGACGCTCTCGGCGAGTGGGTCTTCGCCAAAGAGATCCTGTTGCTCGAAGCCCAATTGGCAGTGGCGGCCTCCGTGCCCATCGAGATTCAGGCGATCGCAATCGGCCCTTCGGTCTATGTCAGTAGCCCGGGCGAGATCTTTGTCGAGCTGGGTTTGGAGATCCGCAAGGCCAGTCCCTTCCGCTATACAAACCCGGTGTCTTTGGCCAACGGCAGCGTCGGCTACGTACCCACTCTGGCGGCCTTTGGCGAACACGGCGGCGGCTATGAGCAACGCCTCACCAGCTACACCAACCTGGTACCCGACGCCGGGCCACGCATTGCACGCGAGAGCATCCGGCTTATCAAGACCTTGTACGCCCCGCCACCCGCCAGCGTAGCGAACACGCTTCCCGTCAGCGCGGCCTGGGACTACGGTGCCGCCGGTCCTGACAACCCGGCGATCACGCCCAAAGCTCCCATCGTCTTGTTCAACGGTCGCGACTTGACCAACTTCTACACCTACACCCGAGAGAGCAAGCGCGAAGACCCCAATCGTGTCTTCACCGTCTCCGGCGGCCTGCTGCGTATCTCGGGCCAGGAGTGGGGCGGCATCGTTTCCAACGAAACCTATCGCGACTACCGCCTTGTCGTCGAATGGCGCTGGGGCGAACTCACCTGGGAGCCTCGCAAAGACAAAGCCCGCGACAGCGGCATTCTCGTTCACGGTTTCGGCCCCGATGGCGGCTCCGGTGGCATCTGGCTCGAATCGATCGAATCGCAGATCATCGAGGGCGGATCCGGAGACATCCTCGTCGTCTCGCAATCGACGCCCATGTCCGCCTCCTGCCTCTGCACTGAAGATGGCAAAGAGCTCTACTTCGACCCTAAGGGCCAACCATTTACCCGCGCCAAAGGGCGCATCGACTGGTACGGTCGCTCCCGCCAATGGAAGGACGAAATCAACTTCCGCGCTAAGGACGATATCGAAAAGCCCCGTGGCCAATGGAACCGCCAGGAGGTCATCGCCGCCGGCGACCGCATAGTCTGCCTGCTCAACGGCAAACTTGTCAGCGGCGCTTTCGACCTCTCCCACACCCAGGGTAAATTGCAAGTGCAGAGCGAGATGGCCGAGATCTACGTTCGCCGCATCGAACTGTTGCCGCTGAAAGCCGCCGACATGGCGCTCACCGCATCAATTAGCCGTTGACCTTGATCGTTTGGTCTGATAAAACTTCTAGCACTTCACTTTGAAGGTCACAATCATGCAACCCGTCTTGCGTACCCTATCCCTGCTCGCCCTAAGTGCCTGCTTCATCACGGCACAGACACCCACGGCCAACATTACCGGCACCATCGCCGACCCGTCTGGTGCCGTTGTCGCCGGAGCCGCCGTTAGCCTGGCCAACGCCGCCACCGGCTTCAACCGCTCCCTGACCACCAACACGGAAGGGATCTATAGCTTCAACGCCGTACCCATCGGCGTCTACGTACTGACTGTCGACTCCAAGGGTTTCCCCAAGCAGATCCGCGACAACATCGAGCTCCAAGTCGGCCAGGTCGCCCGTGTCGACTTCACTCTTCAGGTCGGCAATGTCTCAGAATCAATCCGTGTCGAAGGCGGCGCGCCCCTATTACAAACGGAGACCACCGAAGTCGGCACGGTCATCGAGAACAAGCGCATCGTTGAGCTCCCGCTCAACGGTCGCAACTACCTCCAGCTCGCCTCGCTCATCCCCGGCGCAACCACCAACGGTCCGGCCAGTTCCCAGGGCCAACAGCGCATGGGCGGCATCCGCAACCAGTTCGCCCTCAACGTCGGCGGCCAGCGCGTCCACTTCAACCACTACACCCTCGACGGCATGGAGAACACCGACCCCAACTTCAACACCTACCTGCTGCTGCCTTCGATCGACGCCCTCGCCGAGTTCAAGGTTGAGGCAGGCACCTTCGGTGCCGAATACGGCCGCGCTATCGCTCAGATCAACGTGTCCACCAAGTCCGGCACCAACGAGATCCACGGTGCCGCCTTCGAGTTCCTCCGCAACTCGGCCCTGGACGCCAAGAACTACTTCGACCGCGGCAACGCGCCAATCCCACCCTTCAAGCGCAATCAGTTCGGCGTCACCGCCACCGGTCCGATCATCAAGAACAAGCTCTTCTGGATGTTCTCCTATGACGCCCTGCGCGAGCGCAAGGCACTCACCCAAACCGGACTCGTCCCCGAACTGGTCTACCGCACCGGCGATTTCTCGGGCCTCGGCCGCCCCGTCAATGATCCCTTGACTCGCGTCGTCGTCAACAACGTCGTCACCAGCCAGAGCCCCTTCCCCGGCAACATCATCCCCGCCAACCGCATTGCCCAAATCTCCAAGACCGTCCTCGACAAGTACTACCCGATCCCCAACGTCTCCAGCACAACCGCCAACTTCATCAACAACGAAGGACGCCGCCAGAACAACGGCCAGTACTTCGGCCGCCTCGACTTCAACGAGAGCCAGAACTCAAGCTGGTTCTTCCGCTATAGCGAAGGCGACGACGGCGGCTACCTTCCCGCCTTTGTGCCCAACACCGGCAACAACGTGCAGGTCAACCCCAAGCAAGCCGTGCTTGCCAATACCCGCCTCTTCGGCGCCACCAAGGTCAATGAGTTCCGCTTCGGTGTCAACCGCATGGTCTCTCAAAACATCCAACAGCGCGCCAACACCCAGAACGTCGTCAAGGAACTCGGCATCCCCGATGTCGACACCTCGATCCCACTCTTCTGGGGCATCCCCTTCTTCCAGGTCACCGGCTACACCAACATCGGCGAGTGCAACGATTGCCCCTTCGTCAACTGGAACACGACCTTCCAGTTCAAGGACGACTTCTCCTGGAACAAAGGCAAGCACTCCATCAAAATCGGCGGCGAATGGCGCCGGCTGCGCTACAACCAGATCGGCGCGGTGGTGCCACGCGGCCGCTTCACCTTCGGCGGCAACTACTCGGGCGTTCCGCTGGGCGACTATCTGCTCGGCCTGATGAGCAACTCCGAAGGCCAGGTGGGCGCGCCCATCGCCAACTTCCGCAACAGCTACACCGGCATCTACATCCAGGACACCTGGAAGCTGTCCAAGAAACTCACCATCAACGCCGGCATCCGCTGGGAGGTTGAGCCGCCCTTCCTCGACAAGAATGACGCCATCGTCAACATCGACTTCAAGTGGGATCACTCCGTCCCGCTCACCTTTGTGCGCGCCGGTACCGGCGACCCTTACGCTGGCAATCCGCCCTTCCAGCTTTCTCCCTCATTAGTGCCCTACGTACGTGACGGCCGCTTCGGACGCCGCGCCAGTAAGACCGATTGGAACGACTTCGCCCCGCGCCTCGGTTTCGCTTACCAGTTGAACGACAAAACCGTCATCCGCGCCGCAGGCGGCCTCTACTACGTCCGCGACATCGGCAACGCGGTATTCGACACCGTTCGCAACGCCCCCTTCACCATCCGCCGCAACGAAGCGGCCAACTCTCTCATCCCCAACCTCAACTGGACCAAGCCCTACTCGATTACCGGCGCGCCAACTTTCATCCTGGCCAACACCTGGAAGGAACCCACGAGCTACATCGGTCAATACTCGTTCAACGTGCAGCGCGAGCTCGGCCGCAACATGAGTCTCGAAGTCGGCTACCTCGGTTCGGCCGGTATCCACCTCCGCCGCCTTGGCAGCTACAACGATCCGCCCCCCGGCCCCGGCAACGTGCAGGCCCGCCGCCCCTTCCCCAATCTCGGCAATGTGCAGGTGATGTACGCACCTTCGCACTCCAGCTATAACGCCCTCAACGTCAAGTTCACCCATCGCTTCAGCAATGGCTTTACGCTGCTCACCAGCTATGCGTGGGGCAAGTCGATCGACAATGGCTCGGGCGTCCGCACTACCGACGGCGACACGCTCATCACTACCGACCAAAACAACCTGCGCCGCGAGCGCGGCTTGAGCGCCTTTGACTTCCGCCACCGCATGACCAACAGCTTCCTCTATGAACTGCCCTTCGGCAAAGGCAAGAAGTTCGCCGGCGGCGTCGGCAACGTCGCCAACCTCCTGGTGGGCGGATGGCAGATCGGCGGCATCGCGACTCTCCAAGGCGGCTTCCCCAATACAGCCTACTGCGGAGGCGGCGTCGTGCAGAACGGCGGCTCCGGCTGCTACCCCGACACCACCGGTGTCAGCCCCGATCTTGGCCGCGGCAATCAGGACCCGACACGCTGGTTCAACACCGCCGCCTTCACCGATCGTGTCGGCGACGACTTCACCAAGCAATCGACGCCAAGCGTCTACCGCTTCGGAACCTCGGCCCGAAACACGATCATCGGACCGGGCATCGTCAATATCGATCTCTCGCTGAACAAGAGCTTCCGCGTCACCGAGCGCCAACGCGTCGAGTTCCGCTTTGAGACCTTCAACACACCCAACCATCCCAACTGGGGCCAACCCGGCACGACGCTGCGCACTGCCACCTACGGCGTCATCACTAGCACGCGCACCGACCCGCGAGATGTCCAACTCGCGCTAAAGTATGTGTTCTAGCCTCTATGCTGAATCGCCGCCAATTCTCCACAGTACTCGCCGGCGCGGCCATGGCCGCGCCGGCGCAGTCTAATCCCGATCTCGCCTCGCTCTCGCTAGCCCAAGCCGCTTCGCGCCTCAAATCGAAACAAACGACTAGCGTCGAACTGACGGAGGCTTGCCTCGCCCGTATCGCCGTCTACCAGCCCAAGGTCAACGCCTTCATCACGGTTCTTCGCGAGCAGGCCCTCGCGCAGGCGCGCCAAGCCGACCTCGACATCCGCGCCGGACGCTATCGTGGCCCCCTTCACGGAGTACCGATCGCGCTGAAGGACAACATCGACACCGCTGGCATCCGCACCACCGCCGCCAGCGCCGTCTTTGACGACCGCGTTCCGACCGAAGACGCGGAGGTCGCGAGGCGCTTGAAGGCGGCGGGCGCGGTCCTGCTAGGGAAGCTGAACCTGCATGAATTCGCCTTCGGCGGCACCTCGGCCACCAGCTACTTCGGGCCGGTGCGCAACCCTTGGAATCTAGCTCGCAACTCGGGCGGCTCCTCGGGCGGCAGCGCGGCCGCCATCTCCGCCGACCTTTGCTTTGGCGCTCTCGGCACAGACACCGGCGGTAGCATCCGCACCCCGGCCAGCTTTTGTTCCATCGTCGGCTTCAAGCCCACCTATGGCCTCGTATCGATCCGCGGCATCGTCCCGCTGGTTGTTTCGCGCGATCACTGCGGCCCGATGACCAAGACGGTCGAAGACGCGGCGATCCTGCTCAACGCCTTGGCCGGCTATGACAGGCTCGACATCGCGAGTCAACCGCACGCGACGGAAGACTATCTGGCCGCGCTGAGCCAACCTGTGAAGCAACTGCGCATCGGGATCCCGCGCGCGCCCTACTTCGACCTGATCGACGACGATGTGGCCAAGGCGATGGAGGCCGCCATCGCCGCCATCGGCGGCATGACCGCCTCCATCAAAGACGTCATCCTTCCCAGCGCCCGAGGCACGGGCGGCGGCGGCGGCGAGGTCTTCGCCTACCACGAGGAGTTCTTCAACCGGTCGAGCGGCTTGTATCAACTTCCCACCCGCCGCTCGCTGCAGGGCGGCAAAGAGGCCAAAGCCGCTGAATACATCCGCGGAAGCTGGAAGCTACAACTGCTGCGCCGCACCATCGACGACGCCTTTAGCAATCAGAGCGTCGACCTGATGCTGTTGCCGACCCGGCGCCGCACGCCGCGTACCGTTGACGCGGCCATCAAGCGCGAGACCACCGACAAGCCGCGCAACCCAGAGCTCGAGAACCCCGGCGACTTCAATGCCTTCGGCATCCCAGCCCTTTCCCTGCCCTGCGGCTTCACCGGCGGCGGGCTACCCATCGGCTTGATGATTGTCGGACCCAACTTCTCTGAGGGCCGCGTGCTCGCCCTGGGCAACGCTTACGAGCAAGCAACCGAGTGGCACAAGCGCCGCCCGCCTCTTCGCCCCGACACACCCGTACCGGCGCTGGCTAAGACCGACGAGGACTAGCCCTCAATCACCTTGACCTTGCGATTGCGCTCATAGCGCTTTCTGAGGTAGCGGACAAACTCCGCTCGCTTGTCTGCGGCGAAGCCGCTCGATGAACCTGGCGTCACCAGCTTCACCTGAAGGCCTTTGGAGGTGGCGCGCTTGACCGCCCAGTCAACGTGATGGAAGAAGGCCGGGTTGGGAAGGTCCAAATCGTTGTGCGGTTGCCCGCCATAGCCAAGGGCGTAGTGGCCGTAGGCATTGGGCCTGCGCTTGCCGTCCGGCAGCAACACCAGTTCGACCTCTCCCCGCGCCGATTCCAGGTAACGATCCAGGCTCTCGCGATCGCGATCGTAGAGCAACAGATCCTGTGACAGGAACGCGGCTAGCAGGAACCAGAGCATCGGCGTCACCCCGGGAAAACGACGATAACCTCAGCCTTAAGCAGACCCAGTTCGCTGGGCGAGTAGAACGCAATGTTGCGGCTGCGCCCGATCGCCTCCCACGCCCCGCCGGTCTGCGTGAGCCCGAAGTATTGGAAGTTCAGCTTCACGGGGATGCTGTTCGGCGGCACCGGAAGATGTGTCAACGGCACGCCGGGCAGCGCGTTGCGTACAAGGTGTTCGATGTGGGTTGCCGAACACAGCTTGCCCAGGAGCGGCGTGCGCTGGATAAGTTCACCCTCGCCAATCTCGGCGCTCACGGCCAGATAGAAGCGAGTATTGCGGAGCAGCTTCTCGTCGTCCAGCGAGGCGGCATAAATGCTCTGCTGCATCAGCTTCAGCGGAATCGACACAAAATTCGTCGGTACCGTCGACTCAAGCAGCTTATAGATCTTGTCGCACAGGTCGCGGTAGCAGGGCCCCAAGTCGTCGTGACGATAAGCGGGCAGG
>JANXUM010000282.1 GCA_025356215.1 Bryobacter sp.
CCGAGCAAGCCGACGATGCGGTAGGGGCCGAGAAGTTGGCCGTCCAGTGGATCGAAGCGGGAGAAATCGAGCGAAGCGTCGGCGATGGCTTGGGTGATGAAATCGACGCCGGCGGAGTTGAGTAGCGTGTCGACTTCGCGACGAAGATCGGCATCGTCGGCGCAGGCCGCATCGAGGTATGCGGTGCGATCGCCGATTGGGAGGTCGGAGGCCTGTTCAAAGACCGATTCGATTTGCCGCCAGCGTTCAGGAGACATTTGAGGCAAGAGAAGTGTATCGCGGAAGGTGGCCCCCGCATATGAAGATGCGACGCCGCGGCAGGAAATCGATCATGGTTGGCGAAACTATGTGGAGGGCGCGAGATATCGGCCGAGCCAAGCCTGGGCAAGGCGTTGCTCGCGGCCGATGGTGGCGACGCCGACGCCGAGAGCTTCGGCGCATTCCTCGATACTCATGCCCGCGAAGTATCGCATCTCGATAATCCTGGACTTGCGCTCGTCGAAAGTGGCGAGTTCGTTGAGGGCGTCGTCGAGTTGGACGAGGATCTCGGGGCGATCCTGGGTCGCATCGAGTTGGTCGTTGATCTCGAGGTGGACAGCACCGGCCCCGCGGCGGGCGCGATTCTTGCTGCGGGCGTGATCGACAAGGATCAGACGCATGAGGTGGGCGGCGACGCCGAAGAAATGGGATCGGCTCTGGAAGTCCTGACCGTGCTGCTGGACGAGTTTGGCGAAGGCCTCGTGAAGCAGAGCGGTGGGTTGGAGGGTGTGACCGGCGCGCTCGTAGCTGAGGGAACGGCGGGCGAGACGGCGGAGTTCGTCGTAAACGATGGGCGTAAGCGCGTCGAGAGCGGCCTTGTCGCCATTGCGCCATTGCTGGAGGAGGATCGTGACTGGCGCGCCGGTGTCGGACACTTCTGATGATCTTAGTGTAAGGGGTTAGCCGGAGAAATCGGCGATGTTCTGGCGTTGGCGATTGACGTGAAGTCGGGTGACGTCGGGGCGGGAGTAGTGACCGGCGGGGTCGAAGTTTTGGCGCTCTTGGCGGACGCGGGCGTGGTCGAGCGTTGCGACGAGGAGCTGCTCTTGGGGACCGGCGGGCGGGATGATCCATTGGCCATCGGGCCCGGCGATGCAGGAGCCGCCGTTGGCGAGGGGCTCTTTTGCGGCGGCGATGACGGCGTCGCGCCAGGCTGATCCAGCGTCGATATCCTCCGCCCGCATGAGGCCCGAGACAGAGATCGCGAAGGAGCGGGATTCAAGAGCGATGAAGCGAGTGATATCGGTGGTGTTGCGGACGCTGCCGGGCCAGACGGCGACATGGAGGTCTTCGCCTTGGGCGTAGAGGGCGGTACGGGAGAGGGGCATCCAGTTCTCCCAACAGTTGAGGCCGCCGACGCGGAAGGCGCGCAAGGGATGAGTGCGCAGGCCGTTGCCGTCGCCCACGGCCCAGACCAGGCGTTCCTCGTAGGTGGGCATGAGCTTGCGGTGGACTGAAGCGATTTGGCCGCTTGGGTCAATGTAGACGAGCGAGCAGTAGAGGCTGTGTCCGCCGCGATCGACGGCGCGCTCGACGCAGCCGAGGTAGATGGCAATCGAGTGGCGCTTGGCGGTGGCGCAGAGGTGATCGAGATGGCCCACCTCGGGTTGAACGGCTTGCGCGGAATACTCGGCAAAGATTTCCTTTTGGAGCTGGGAGTTGAAGCGCGCGCCATCGGTCAGTTCCACCCAGAAAGGGTAACCGGGGACGAGGGCTTCGCCGAATACGACGAGATGGCAGCCTTGGGCGGCGGCCTGTTCGACATAGGCGTTTAGCTTGGCGAGGGTCTGCTCGCGCTTGAGCCAGACGGGTGCGATTTGTGCCAGTCCGACGGTGAGGAGATTTTGCATGAGTGGGCGTTAGAGGAGACGGATGGCGCTCACCATGCGGCCCGCGGTGCCGGGGTCGCGGCGGTAGGAATGGAAGGTGGCGGGGTCGCACTTGGTGCATTGTTTGGAGATCCAAATGCTTTCGAGCGCCAGGCCGGCGTCGAGAAGCTGGCGCTCGTTGGCGGCGGCAAGGTCGATATTTGTGCGGCCTTCGAGACCGAAGTGGGGCGAGACTTCCGGGCCTACCTCGAAGCAGCAAGGGCCAATGCCGGGGCCGATGGCGGCGCGCAAGCTGGAGAGTTCCGCGCCGAGCTCCAGCATTTTGAGGACGGTTTGAGCAACGATGCGGGCGGAGGTGCCGCGCCATCCGGCGTGGACGGCGGCGGCGACGCGAGCGACGGGATCGACGAGAAGAACGGGGAGGCAATCGGCCGTGCGGACGGCGATCCACAGCTCTGGCGCGGTGGTGACGATTGCGTCGGCTTCGCCTTGGAGACCGATTGCGTTGGCGCGCAGGATTTTCTCCGAGTGGATTTGCTTGACCCAGGCGTGGGCGTCTTCGGGGAGCCAAGCCCCATCGGCGACAGTGCCGAAGCCGTGCTCAACGTCGGGCAGTTCTTTGAGGTGCGAGGCGTGGATCATCCGATTTGGATGCGGCTTTCAAAGCCGGCGAGCATGTCCTCTTTGAGACGGACATGAGTGGGTTTGCGGGTGAGGGTTTGCATGCGGTCGATCTTGTCCTGCAGCTTCATGAGGCCGTAGAACAGGTTTTCGGGACGCGGGGGGCAGCCTGTAACATAGACGTCGACGGGCACAATTTTATCGACGCCCTGAAGGACGGAGTAGGTATTGAAGGGCCCGCCGACACTGGAGCAGGCACCCATCGAGATGACCCATTTGGGCTCTGGCATCTGATCGTAAATGCGCTTGAGGACGGGGGCCATTTTGAGGCTTACGGTGCCGGCGACGATCATGAGGTCCGCCTGGCGGGGGGAAGGGCGAAAGACTTCGGCACCGAAGCGGGCGATGTCGAAACGGGAGGTGCTGCTGGCGATCATCTCGATGGCGCAGCAAGCGAGGCCGAAACTGAGGGGCCAGATGGCCGACTTGCGCGCCCAATTGAAGACGTAGTCGACCGAGGTGGTGAGGATATTTTGCTCAAACTGATTCTGAAGGGTGATCACAAGGGGAACTTTTAGTTTAACTTGGGATAAGGAACTTATTGAGCATGGCTGCACCGACACACAATTCAAACGCGTATACGGATCGCGAAAAGATGTTTCTCATTGGACCGCTGCTATTCGGCCTAATGGCGATCGGCGTATTTGTTTACGTCTTTAATTCGATCCCTTCGAAGCCCTATGAGATGACGGAAGCCCACGGCGCGGCCGCTCATTCCGAGCCGGCGGCCAAGCACTAGGAATTTAGCCAGCGGTCGGCAAGGGCCTCCGGGTCTTCGGCCAAAGTTAACAACTCGTTGCCGACGGGCTCATTGTTATTGAAGAAGGTGGCGGCGACGCCCTCGGGTGTAGGCTTGAGGTCGAGCCGCTTTTCTTTGGCTTCCAGGCGCAGCGTCGTATCGAGCCAAGTGAAGCGCACCATCGTTCTCTGGCTGTGCCCGAGGGCGCGGCAGGCGGTGAGTAGTCTTTCGGTGAAGGGGCCGGACTTGAGCGCTTCGGCAACGGGCGCCGCCGCGAGGGAGGCGAGGCGCTCGGCTTCGCGCCGCTCGTTATCGGCCTTCTGTTTGGCTGGATCTTTTTCTTCCCGCGACTCGAGAGCCTTCAGGTTGTTCTCGAGATTGTCGAGGAAACTCATATCCTCACGGTACACTGAAACATATGTTCTTTCGCAGGGAAAAACCGCGCGTTTATAGCTTTGAGGATCGCCTTGAGGCATTGCGACTGGATGGCATGGCGGTAAGCAAGAAGGGCGCGGACAAAGCGGCGGTGATGCGCAAAGGATGCGCGGCGATGCTGGCTGAGCGCGACGACAAGGTGGAGATCGAGCGGGCGGGCGTTGTGGTGGGGAACGAAATTGGGGAGTTGACCCACGGCGGCTATCAAATGTTTTTTGTCACGCCGCACGGGGTGAAGGAGCCGGCGCTGGCCGGGCAGTTGCGGGAGTTACACGAGTTCCTGGAGGACTTGCGCGAGGGTTTGGGGCAGGACAGTTTGTACAACACGAGCCTGGGGACCACGAACCAAAAGCACCTGTATGACAGAGTGCGCGGCCGCGATCCGCAGGCTACTCACTAGGCGTTAGCCTTCCGTAATCGTGACGCTGGTCATGATGTCGCCCTGCTGGATAGCATTGACGACGTCCTGACCCACTTTGACCTGCCCGAAGACGGTGTGCTTGCCGTCAAGCCAATCGGTCTTGATGTGGGTGATGTAGAGCTGGCTGCCGTTGGTGTTGGGACCGGCGTTGGCCATCGCCAAGCTGCCGACCTGGTGCTTGAGCCAGTTGGAGTTGCCCTGGAATTCATCGTTGAACTTGTAGCCGGGACCGCCGCGACCGGTGCCCTCGGGATCTCCGCCTTGCACCATGAAATCTTTGATGACGCGATGGAAGGTAGTTCCGTTGTAGAAGCCGTCATTGGCGAGGAAGACAAAATTGTTGACTGTGTTGGGAGCGTTCGCGGGGAATAGCTCGACCACGATTTGCCCCCTGGATGTATCGAAGGTCGCGGTGTACTTCTTTGCGACGTCAATCGACATCGGCGGCGGGGCCGGATAGGATTTAGATGCCATATGACTCTAGTGTAGCGGGGAGCGGGCGCTAGGCCAGTGCTTTGTGGATGACTTCGCCAGCAACATCGGTCAGGCGGAAGTCGCGGCCTTGATAGCGGTAGGTGAGCTTCTTGTGATCGATGCCGAGCAGGTGGAGGATGGTGGCCTGAACGTCGTGAACGTCCATCTTGTTGCCGGCGGGCGAGAAGCCGAGCTCATCCGTGCCGCCGACGATCGTGCCGGACTTGAGCCCGCCGCCGGCCATGAACATCGAGTAGGCGTCGATGTGGTGATTGCGGCCGATCTTGCCCTTCTCGCGGACTTCGCCCATCGGCGTGCGGCCGAATTCCCCGCCCCAAACGACGAGCGTGCGGTCGAGCAACCCACGCTGCTTCAGGTCTACGATCAGCGCGGCGCTGGCGCGGTCGATCTCACGGCAGACTTGATCGAGCGGCTTGGTGAGGTCGTCGTGGTGGTCCCAATCGGTGTGATAGAGCTGCACGAAGCGGACGCCGCGCTCGACGAGGCGGCGGGCGAGCAGACAGTTGTTGGCGTAAGCGGCCTCGGGCGCGCCGGGCTTGGCACCGTAAGCGGCGATGGTCTCGGGGGTCTCTTTCGAGAAGTCGATTAATTCCGGGCCCGAGGTTTGCATGCGGAAGGCCATCTCGTATTGCGCGATGCGAGTGTCGATCTCGTTGTCGCCGGTGAAGGTCTTCTCGAGCGCGTTTAGGTCGCGCAGGGCTTCGATGGTTTGGCGCTGCTGCTCGGTGCCGACGCCCTTGGGGCTGGAGAGGTTGAGGATGGGGTCGCCCGTCGAGCGGAAGGGAACGCCCTGGAAACTGGTGGGCAAGAAGCCGCTGGACCACAACGACGAGCCGCCGCGTGGCCCGCGCGGGCCGGATTGCAGAACGACAAAGCCAGGCAAATCTTTGGACTCGCTACCCAGACCGTAAGTGACCCAGGAGCCGATGCTGGGGCGGCCCGTGCGCACCGAGCCGGTGTTCATAAAAAGCTTGGCGGGGCCGTGGTTGAAGTTCTCCGTCGAGACGCCGTGGAGCATCGTCAGATTGTCGGCGACAGCGGACAGATTGGGCAGCAGGTCGGAGAAGTGCATACCGGATTGGCCGTATTGCTTAAAGGTGTGGCGAGTGCCGAGCATCTTCGGCGGGTTCTTGGCGAAGGTATCCATGAAGGCGAAGCGCTTGCCTTTGACAAGCTCGTCGGGGGCGGCTTTGCCGTCGTACTTGGTCAGTTCGGGCTTGTAATCGACGAGATCCAACTGGCTGGGCCCACCGGCCATGAACAGGAAGATGACATGGTCAATCTTGGCCGGATGGTGTTGGACGGCACCCAGCATCGATTGCGCGGCAAGGCCGATGCCACAGTCGCGGAAGAAGTGGCGGCGGGTGCGATTGAGCGTGAGGAGGTCTTTGGGGGTCATGGGCGTGTGAGGAACTCATCGAGGTTGATCAGGATGCGGGCCGCAGCGGGCCAGGGGTCTCGTTGCGAATCGCGTTGGACCTTGATGAAGCGTTGCATGCGGTCGAGCTCTTGGGGGCGCGGGGCGCGGTTGAGAGCGATTTGATAGGCGGCGGCGACGCGGTCGTTGTCGGATTGGCCAGCGGCGACGATTCGTTTGGCGAGGGCTTCGGCAAACTCAGCGGCGCCTTCATCATTGAGCTGCGTGAGCGCTTGGAGCGGCGTATTGGAGCGGGGGCGGCGCGTGCAGGCGACTGTTGAATCGGGGGCGTCAAAGACGACCAGACTTGGATGCGGCGAGGCGCGTTGGAAGAAAGTATACATGCCGCGGCGGTAGCGGTCTTCGCCGCTGGAGACCTTCCACTCGCGCTGGACCTGTGTGACAAGCGAGACGCCGGCGGGCTGGGGCGGAAAGACGCTGGGGCCGCCCAGCTTTGGCGAGAAGAGGCCGCTGGCGACGAGCGAGGCGTCGCGGACGATCTCGGCGTCCAGGCGCAATCGGGACTGCCGCGCAAAGAGCTGATTCTCGGGATCGGCTTTGGTGCTGTTGGAGGATTGGCGGTAAGTGGCGGAGGTGACGATGAGGCGGTGGAGCGCCTTCTGGCTCCAGCCATGATCGATGAATTCGAGGGCCAGCCAATCGAGTAATTCCGGATGCGTGGGCTTGTCGCCCTGGGCGCCAAAGTCGGCTTCTGAATCCACCAGGCCGCGGCCGAAATATTGCTGCCAAATGCGATTGACCGTGACGCGCGCGGTGAGTGGGTTCTTGGGGTCAACAATCCAGCGGGCGAGGTCGAGGCGATTGGCGGTGGCGCCAGGGTTCGTCATCGGCGGCAATACGACCGGCACGTTGGGCGTAACGGGCGCGCCCCTGCGCATGAAGTCTCCGCCGAGATGGATGTAGGCGGGCCGCGGCGAGGGGAGGTCGCGCATGATCATCGTGCGCGGGAGATTGGGCTTGGCGGCGCGGGCCTTGACGAGTTCTTTGTAGTAGCCCTTGAGGATCTCGTCGTTCGGAATTTCGGCGACGGCGATTTGCTCGATCCGCTTACGGTGCACTTCTTCGGCTTTGGTGACCTTGAGCTGCCACTCGGCAAAATCGGCCTTCTCTTTATCGGTGCCGATCTCGAGGAAGGGCTTGTTGAAGAATTTACGATCAGCCTCTTTGTCCACCTCGTCGGTATTGTTGAAGAAGGCAGCCAATTGGTAATACTCGCGCTGCGAGATTGGATCGAACTTATGATCGTG
>JANXUM010000306.1 GCA_025356215.1 Bryobacter sp.
AGATCCGCATCGGAAAACAACACCCAGTTGCCGGTTGAATGCAGGACGCCGTTGCGCACCGCCGCCCCCTTGCCGGCGTTTTTCGGGTTGGCCAACAGACGGATCGGCGTGGCGGGATGGTCGACGATAAATGCCTTTACGAGCGCGACGGTGCCATCCTTGCTGCCGTCGTCGACAACCAGGATTTCGACGTCGAAAGTTTGCGCCTCCACCCACTGGTGCAGTGCGACTAGACTTTTTCCTAAACGGCGTTCTTCGTTATAGGCGGGGATGACAATGGAAAGCTCAGGCAAGCGGAATTCCCAGCTTACCCCAACCTTGCCGATCAGGGCCGGGCGGCCAGGCTTTTGGGTAGTTCCAGCACCGGATTGGACTGAAAGAAATGGAAGGGCCGGATTTGAAAGCTATGCCACATGGTTGGCATCACGGGCCAATCTTCAGAGCGCGTGATGTGATGGAAGCCGAGCGTGTACCAGCCGACGATGTCTGTGTTTTCGATCGGACGATTGGCTTTGGTCCAATCGGCCAAGCCGTCACTGGCGGTCGAACTGGTGGGGTAGGTCCCGGCCGCATAGCGCTGCTTGGTGTCGTAGGGCGTCACCCAGAACTGGTGCTCGGAGAACGCGCCGAGTTTCTGCGTCGGATCGTCCGGGGACATCAGTGACTTGGCGGTCGCCCCGGGCATCACTTCGTAGGCGGTGTTGTAGTTCAGCGGGCCTTTTACCGCCGGGTTCATGAACATCCACATCGACGGCTTTTCGAGTTGAATGTCGAGGATGGCGTCCTTTTCGCGCGCGGCAATCGCGCCTTGAGTCACCCAGATCGACTTACGCATCGGATCGTTGTCGATCCGCTTGGGCACCATCCGGTGGATCATGAAGCTGTTCGCCGGCCCGTCCACGTCCAAGTCCAAGCGGTAGGAGAAGAAATGGTCGTGATTGATGCCGACGGTATTCTCGGCGACAAACTGTCCGGTCTCGGGCATTGAATGGTCGGCATGATCGGCGGCCATCTTCTGGGCAACCGATTTGGTTTCGATGACGCCGGTGGCTCCGACCGCGACTTCGATCGTGCCGTCCGGATCGAAGCGCCAGTCCATGATGTAGTCGTAATTCCCAATCACCGCGGCGGACCGCAACACGAGTTGCCGGGTGGGCCGGCCATAGGTTTCACCGCCCTCGAAGTGACGCCAGGCGGGGCCTTCGGGGTTCCGCTCAAACAGGCAGGCCATGTTCGAACTCAATTTCGGAGCGCCATCCTCGGTCGAGGTTACGCCATCGAACCAAGCGGCGCTCGCGGGGCAATCCACGCCCGAACGAAGCGGCTTCAAATGCCCGATCGAACTGAAGAATTGGCCAGCGTCGATAAAGGCACGATTATTCCAGCCGTTGGATGGGTCCATGTAAGGGACAAACAATTCGCTCACGCTACCCTCGTAAAGAATGGAACGCGGACGGCCCTTGTCCACGAAGCGAACCAGGTTGACGACGGTGCCCACCCGCGGATCCAGACGGAAACGGAAGCGCCAATTCTGCCATTCGATCTCGCCTTTGTCGATCGTAAACGCGGGGCCCATGGGCTGCGCGGTGGCGATGGGTGTCGTGTGTGGCCGGACAGTCTCGGGGATCTCTTCGTAATTGTTGTCGGCGACGGGAACCGGAACGACGTCGGTATCCTCGATCTTGAAAATCTTCTTAGTCACCATGTCCATCTGGAAGGTCAGGCCCTCAATCGAGCGTCCCCAACTGTGATAGGTGCGGTTGGTCAGTGAGCACGAACCGAAGCCGACTCGCTGCGTCGCTTGCTCCGGAACCGACTGATAGGCCACCGGGATCGCGCCGCACTGCACGGTACGCATGTCGGTAATCCCGCGCTTCTTCAGCGCCGCAACGATGCGGGGGTCTTTCTTGATCGCCTCGCCGTTGCCACGAACTTCGCTGCTCACAAACGGCGCCTGAGCCCCCTTGAGCTCCTCAAAACTTGAGACCTTCTTTGCGGCGATGTCGACTACTGCGGTGTACGACTGATTCCCGCGCAGAAGCACGACGTCGGCCTCGCGAGTGAAAGTCTGCCCTGGCTTGTGGCTCAAAACGGAAGACTTCAGCGGCGCGTGCAGCAGCACACTAGCGAACAGCGTCTCCGCCGTGGCGTGGCCGGCCTTCTGGAGTGTTTCGTATATGGTCCAGTACTCGGCGCTGGTCAATCCGTCGAGCGGGTGGCTTGGGGCCTGGGCCAAGGCTTGGCCCACAACGATTAGTGAGAGAAGAATGTTTCGCATTACGAATTTGCAACAGGATAGCAGTGTAGGCGCATTTTATTGGAACGCTTAGCCTGGCGCTACGTAATGCTTTCTAAGATGACACTCCGAAACCTGCTCGTTCTTGGCCCCGTCGCGCTGCTTTTAACCGGTTGCGATGTTGAAGATATGGGTTCGTGGGGATCCTCGGACCGCTTCAAAGAAGACTTCCACTACAACTACAAGCTCAAGTCTGGAGGCACCCTCTCGATCGACAACTTCAATGGCAGCATTGAGATCATTTCGTGGGAAAAGGACGAAGTTGAGGTGAACGGCACAAAGTACGCGGCGACTGAGGAGCTTCTCCGCCAGATCAAGATCGAGGCCGACAGCCAGCCGTCTTCCCTTCGCATCCGGACGGTTAAGCCAGAACCCCGCCGCGGTAACAGCGGTGCAAAGTATATTCTCCGTGTGCCCAAGAAGCTCGCACTGAACGGCATCGTGTCCTCCAACGGCAGCATCCGGATCGAAAACATGGAAGGCGACGCGCGGCTGCAAAGCTCCAACGGCAGCCTCAAGGTGCGTGGGCTCGTCGGCAAGCTGGACGCAAAAACCTCGAACGCGTCGATCGAGGTGAGCGCCATGACCGGTGATTTCGCTGGCCACAGCTCCAACGGCTCGATCAAGGTTGACGGCCTGCAGGGCACCTTCGAGGGGAGCACGTCCAATTCGTCGATCGTTGCCCGCATCGAGAAGATGCCGGCGGGGCGGGTTGTGAAAGCCGATTCGTCCAACGGCAGCATCGACCTTAGCCTTCCCGACTACAAGGATCAACCGCTTGATCTCGACACCAGCAACTCGAGCATCACGCTCCGCCTGCCAGCGGGCGCCAAAGCCGACCTGCGTGCTTCGACATCCAATTCCAGCATCAGTAGCGAGTTCGAGGTGGCGACGACTGGCACAATTTCCAAGAGCCGATTGGAAGGCCGCATCGGCGGCGGGGGCGCGGCGATTCGCCTGTCCTCCTCAAACGGTTCCATCCGCATCCAAAAGTTATAGAATTCAAATCATGCGGAAATTATTGCTCGCGATGGGTCTAACGACCCTCCTTGCGCTGGCCCAGCAAAAGACCGACTGGAAGATTCAGTACGAATTGCCGAAGACCGTCAAGGCCAATTACGACACCCCACTGACGATTAAGATCACCGGCGCAAATGGCAAGCCCGTTGCGGGGGCTGAAGTGGAGACAATTCTCACCATGGTGGAGATGGATCACGGCGAATTCAAAGAATCCGCCAAGCAGGTGAAGCCTGGCATCTATGAGGCCAAGCAGAAATTCATCATGGTGGGTGCCTGGCAGATCGAAGTCAAAGCCAAAAAGGGCGCGGCAAACGCCAGCGAGAAATTCCGCTACGAAGTTAAGGAATAACGAGTACCTGAAAGAGGCGTTTCGAAATGTTGATTCATCGGCTTAGTAGCCGTCGCGCGATCGCGACGGCTTTCGTGCTTTTCCCAGCGATCCTGTTGGCTCAAGACCCGCCCGCACCCCAGCCGCCGCCTGCTGCGGGCGCGCCGGCAGCCCGCCCCGGCTTGCCGCTCCCGGCTCGCCCCGCGCCCACGGGCCCCAAGAAATATGAAGACGTAATCACCGCCAAAGCGAAAACCAAGGATGGCCTGTTTAAGATACACACCCTGGACGAAAAGTGGTTTTACGAGATTCCGGAAAATCTCTACAACCGGGACATGTTGATCTATAACGAGATCGCCGCCGCGCCGCCTGGCGTCGGCTACAGCGGCACTCCCGGCGCGACACGAATGATCCGCTGGGAACGCCGGGGCAACCGCATCTTCCTTCGCATCAATCCAGTCTCCAAGCGCGCCACGGAAGGCGATGCCGGCACACGGCTGGCCGTTGAATTGTCCAGCTTTAAGCCCATCGTCCGCACTTTCAATGTTGAGGCCGAAGGCAAAGACAAGAGTGCCGTCATCGACGTCACGGCCATGTTCTCAACCGACATTCCGGAACTCTCCGCCGTCGGTCTACTGGCCGGACTGCGATTGCCCGCCGCGCCGCAAATCGACCCAGCGCGCAGCTACATTGACGACATCAAGGCCTTCCCTGAAAACATCGAAGTGCGCTCCACCTTCACCTGGAACCTGGGCACGCCGCCACTGCCTCCCACCAGCCCCCAGGCGCCGCCCCAACCCTCCATTCCCGGCAACCTTCGCAGCTTGAGTGTGATGGTGCATTACAGCATGGTGCTGCTACCGGAGAAGCCCATGGTGGCCCGTCTTTCCGACCATCGCGTCGGGTACTTCGTCCAACCCTTTGAGGAGTACGCCAACGAGGAAAACCGCGTCGAGACCAAGGGCTTTATCAATCGTTATCGCCTGGAGAAGAAAGACCCCTCCGCCGCCCTAAGCGAGCCCGTCAAGCCGATCGTTTTCTATATTTCCCGGGAGGTGCCGGAGGTTTGGCGCCCGGCGATCAAAAAGGGAATTGAGGATTGGCGGGTGGCATTCGAGGCCGCTGGCTTTAAGAACGCCATTGTCGCCAAAGACGCCCCGACCAAAGAAGAAGATCCCAATTGGGACGCCGAAGACGTGCGCTACTCGGTCATTCGCTGGGCCGCGATGCCGGTCCAGAACGCCATGGGCCCTCACGTGCACGACCCGCGCAGCGGCGAGATTATCAGTTCCCACATCATCTTCTGGCACGACGTACTCAAGCTCAGCCAAGGCTGGTATTTTGGCATGTGCTCAGCGCAAAACGACGGTGCGCGCAAGCTGCCGTTTGACAAGAAATTGATGGGCGAGATCCTCGGATACATCGCCACGCATGAGGTCGGTCACACACTGGGCCTGCGCCACAACCAGAAGGCTAGTTCGGCGTACTCCATCAAACAACTTCGCGACCCTGCATTCACCAAGGATCACGGCAGCGTCGCCTCGATCATGGCCTACGGTCGATTCAATTATGTGGCTCAACCTGAGGACGGCGTCACGCAGTTGATTCCTCTGGTTGGCCCCTACGATAAATTCGCCATTGAATGGGGCTACAAGCCGCTTGGCGCCAAAGTGCCCGAGGATGAAAAGAAGGCCCTTGACGAGATTGCCGCCCGCCAGATGACCAACCCATTCTTCCGTTTCGGCGGAGAGGACGGCCCGTCGCAGATCGATCCCACAGTTAAGACCGAGAACATCTCCGACGATCCGGTGCAGGCCACCACTCTCGGCTTCAAGAACCTGGAACGCGTCATCAATGGCTGGCTTGTCAAAGCCTCGACGAAGCCGGGCGAGGACTACGACCTGCTGCGGGAGACTTTCCAGGACGTCTGGGGCTTGCGCCGCCTCTGGCTCGGGTCCGTCGTCAAAATGGTCGGCGGCGTTGTGGAGAGCCGCACTCTCGCAGGGCGGGGCGGGGAGCAATTTGCCCGCGTCCCCAAGGACAAGCAGAAGGAGGCTGTAAAGTTCCTTCAAGAGCAAGTCTTTATGCCGCCCACCAACATCATCAAGCCGGCGCTGCTCAATCAGTTCCAATACTTTGGCGCTGCCGACATCATCATCAACCAACAAAAGCAAACGCTCGAATCGTTGATGTCGCCCGTTCGCTTCAAGCTGCTTACGGACGGCGAAGCACTTGACCCCAAGGCCGCCTACACGCTGCGCGAGTTTATGGCCGACGTCCAAGGCGGTCTCTTCAGTGAGCTCAACAAGCCTTCGACGAATATCGATATTTATCGCCGCGCCTTGCAACGCAACTACATTGACCACATCAAGACGCTGCTCAGCCGCCCGCCCGCGCCAACGGCACCCGGCTTTGGCGGCGGTGGTGGCGACCCCGCGATGGCCGCGATTTTTTCGGCCACCTGGCAACAGACCGACTTCCGCGGCACCGCCCGCACCATGCTTGAGCAGTTGAGCCAAAAGCTCGGCGCGGCGGTCGCGACGGCTAAAGACCCCGCGACCGCAAGTCACCTCAAAGATTGCCGCAAGGAGATCGAGATGATTTTAGACCCCAAGAAGGGGTAAACTGTAGATGTTTGGGCGAGTAGCTCAGTTGGGAGAGCACCGCGTTCGCAATGCGGGGGTCGAGAGTTCGAACCTCTTCTCGTCCACCAAAGATTTCCAACTCGAAAAGCCCGGTGCCAAAAGCGCCGGGCTTTTCGCTTCGCTCATCCGTTACAATCGCAAAAGCTCATGGTTCTCTCCGACGTCGACATTCGCAAAGCCCTTTCCAGTGGCAAGATCAAAGTACAGCCGTCCATGCCGGAGGAGCACATCGGCAGTTGCAGCCTCGACTTCCGCCTCGGTAACGAGTTCAGCATCTTTGAGCACTCCAAACACGCCTTCATCGATCTCAGGAACAAGGTCAACATCGAGACGCTGATGCGCCCGATCGTCGTCCCGGACGGGGAAGCCTTCATCCTGCAGCCCCGCGAGTTCGCCCTCGCGATAACGATGGAGCACATTGAACTGGCGGACGATGTTCTCGGTCGCCTGGAGGGCCGATCCAGCCTCGGTCGCATTGGCATTATCGTTCACGGCACGGCCGGCCTTTTCGATCCCGGTTGGAGCGGGCGCGCGACGCTTGAGTTGTCCAACCTTGGCATCATGCCCGTCGCACTTTATCCCGGCATGCGTATCTGCTCGATGACCTTCGAGGAATTGACCACACCCTCATCGATGCCCTATCGCAAGAAGCCGGGCAACAAGTACTCCGGCCAGCAGAGCCCCCTGGCCAGCCGCCTTGGCGGCGAACTCAAGTAGGCGCTACTTCACGCCGCTCGAACCAAACCCACCTGCGCCCCGCTCAGATTCGGTGAGGATGGCCTCGATCCACTGGATCGCTTCATACTTGGCGACCACCATCTGGGCAATGCGGTCGCCCGGCTGGATCGCGAAAGGCTGCGACCCAAGATTATGCAGAATGGCTTTGATCTCGCCGCGATAGGACGGATCGATTGTCCCTGGAGAATTGGGTATCGTGATGGAGTGTTTGAAAGCCAGCCCGGAGCGAGGGCGGATTTGTGCCTCATAGCCGGGCGGCAGTTCGATCGAAAGGCCAGTCGAGACCGCATAGGTCTGCCCAGGCGCGATCGTTACAGTCTCGACGCTGCGCAGGTCCATACCGGCGTCCTCAAGCGGCCCGTGGGCGTAAACCGGAAGTTGCGCGTCCGGGTGAACGCGGTTGATTTTGATTGTCATGGGAAACTACAGAGGATACCGCGATGTCCAGAGTGATTGCCATGTCTCCGATGCCAGCCGAGAAGAGCGCCTACGCGCTGGCCCGTTATAGCCGCAGCGCCGACTCGATTGTTGAGTCGCTCGAGTGGGTGCGCACGCACAATTCAGCCAAGTTTCTCGAGAGCTTCTATTTTCAATATGGACACGCCTCCATCGCCGATCTTGGGCATCTGGGCATTTGCTGGGAGGGCGTCTCAGAATTGGCCGCAACCGAGATTGAGGACGAACAACTCTGGGACGGCCAAGCCAAAAGCACGCGCTATCAGGATTTTTCAAAGCTCGGCTTTATCACTCCTCCTGAATTCTCCTCGCAAGAAGCCGCCCGCTATCGCGAAGCGGGACAGGCGCTGCTTGTGGCATACGCCAAGCTCCACGCGCTCAAATTCGACGAGCTAACCGCCAGCCTGCCCCTGCCCGAAGGTATGAAGCCCGACGCCTATGAGCGCAATCTCAAGGCACGCGCCTTCGATGTCGCCCGCTACGTGCTGTTCCTGGGCATTCCCACCAACGTCGGCCAAGTCACAAGTATCCGAACTCTTGAGAAACAAATTCGCCGATTGAAAGCCAGCGAGTTTGGCGAGATCCGAGAAGTTGCGACAGAGGCCGCCGAAGCCGTCGCCGCGCCCCCCGGTTGCGTCTGGCACGAGAGCGTTGGCGAGCCGGTAGCTCCGACCCTGGCCAAATACGTCGACCCCGACAAGCACTCCGCCCAAGCCAACCTGGACGTTGCGGCCTGGGCCGCCCAAAACCTGCCTCCCGCAGCTCCGGAGACCGTTAAACCCGTTGCCTTGTCCAAACCCGCCTCAACCGTCTGCGACATCGTCGCCTCGCTCTTGTACAGCGTCACCACTCGGCCCTACCGCGATCTCTACGCGTGGGCCGAATCGGCCAGCGCGGCGAAGCGCGACGAGCTAATCAACGTTGCGCTCGGCTCACGCTCCCGCTATGACGAACTGCTGAAGCAATTCCGCGGCGGACCCTACGTTTTCGATATCGTGATGGACATCGGGGCTTATCGCGATCTGCACCGCCACCGCCGTTGTGTCCAGTTGCGCCAACGCTACACGGCAGATCTGGGCTACGCTGTTCCGAACGCTTTCACGCCCGGCCCGATCGAGGACATTTACCGCGCGGCGATGGATACGGTCATCCATGTTTATCGCGGCCTGCCCCAGCCCGCAGCGCAATACCTGCTCCCCTTCGGTGCCAACGGTCGCTTTCTGTTCAAGATGGACTTCGCCGAGATCGAATACATCTCGCGCCTGCGCAGCGGCGTCAAGGGTCACTTCAGTTACCGCGATATTGCCTGGAAGATGAAGGAAGCCCTTGCCGAAGCGGAGCCCGAACTGGCCCGCTTGATCGACGCTACTCCTCCTAGTCAAGAAGATCCGCTCACGCGCTGAGCGCATGCGCGTGCGGGTGCGTGGAGTGCCCGAGCGTCCGCATCTTGGCTCCCAGGGTCGTCCTCTTCAGCCGAAGCAAATCCGCCGCCGCGCTCTTGTTGCCATTGGTGCGCTGCAGCGCCTGTTCGATCATTCCGCGTTCAATCCCGGCCACGATCTGCTCAAAGTCCAAGCCGCTTTCCGGAATCGTGATCGGCCCGGCCTCCAAGGCGCGCGGTCGAATCTGCTGCGGGAGCATCAAATCGCAGGGCCTAAGTTCCCCGTTGCGTCCACTCATCGCAATCGCCCGCTCGATTGTGTTTTCGAGTTCGCGGATGTTGCCGGGCCAGTGATGCTCTTCCAAGCGGGCAAAAGCGCCGCGTGAGATTGACTTAGGTTGCAACCCTTCCAGTGCGCAGATCTTGGCGGCAAAATGCTGCGCCAGCAGTGCAATGTCGCCGCCGCGCTCTCGCAATGGAGGCAAATGGATCGGTACAACGTTCAGCCGAAAGTACAGATCCTGCCGGAACCGTCCATCTTCCACTTTGCTCAGCAAATCGGCATTGGTGGCGGCAATCACGCGCACATCGATTGGGATGGTCTCGCTCGAACCAAGGCGCTGAATTTCCCGTTCCTGTAACACCCGCAATAGTTTGGCCTGCAAGTCGAGAGGCATATCCCCGATCTCGTCCAAGAAGATAGTGCCTCGCTGTGCCCCCTCAAATCGCCCCATCCGCGCCTGCTGTGCGCCCGTAAAAGCGCCCCTGGTGTGCCCAAATAACTCGGCCTCGAGCAGCGCCTCAGGAAGCGCGGCGCAGTTGATGGAGACAAGTTCGCCCTTGCGCCCGCTAGCCTGATGCAGCGCTTGCGCGACGACCTCCTTGCCGGTCCCGGTCTCTCCCGTGATGAGCACGGTGCTCCGGCGTTCGGCAATGAGCGCGATGGCGTCGGCCAAACGTTCGATCGACGGGCAATTCCCGATTAGCCTTTTCCTCCAAGGCCGCGATTCCGATCCAACTGGCGTACGTCGAGACTTTGCGAACCACTCGCAGGCCAATCGACAGACATCGTCGATCTCGCTGGCGTCAATCTCCCGCGGTAACGCTTCAAAAGCACCCAAGGCCCTCAAGCGAGCGGCGGACCCATGGCTGAAATCAGAGAGCAGAACCACTACAGGAAGTTCTGAACTCGAATGCAACAGAACTTCTGCCTCTTCAACGGCCACCTCCGCAACTACGCACATCGCACCGCCCGGAACCGCAATTGGCATCTCTTCGCCCAAACGAAGCCAATGGACCGGTGCTCGGTTCGCCAACGGAGATTGTGGAGTAAGCAGCATCATCAAACACTCCATCGTGAGGTCACGCGTTGGGCTTTAAGGAGAAAAGTGCTTAGGCTTCAACACTTTGGCGAGATATCCCGCAATACAAACGCTTGCTTGCCACGCCCTTGCAACTTTCCTGGATTGTGTTAGATTGAGAGTGTATTCACCTTTGGGCGGGAGTAATTCAGCGGTAGAATGTCAGCTTCCCAAGCTGAACGTCGCCGGTTCGATCCCGGTCTCCCGCTCCAACTTTTCTATCACTTAGAGGCTTGCCACTGACGAGGAGAATCGCGATAGGGTTCGAAACTCTTCCAAAGAACGAGGCGAACAATTTCGCCTCTGGTGTCAGTATGCTCTAAGGGAATTCTAAAGATCAAGATAAATCTTGGATTTATTTTTAGACCACCGCGCTTGGGCTGCTTTTTGAGCTTTATCTTTGCGCTCTGCGGGTGTCAGCATCGAAGCGCCCTTCGGTACGCGAGCCTTCCCGCCTTTTGCGCTCATTTCTTTGGTCACGATCCCATAGCCGTGCCTTGGCTTTGCGTCCATAAGATCAGTATGCGGTAAGTAGATCCTTTGCTTCAATCTGTCTTTCCCCCCGTCCCGTTCACAATCTTCTTTGCCACGCGCTCCACGGCTTCGCTCTGGGCTTTATCTGGGGTCTGGGTGTACACATCGCTGGTGGTGGACATAGACGAATGCCGGAGCTGGCTCTGCACCGCTTTCATACTTACGCCGGATTCATTCGCGATGGTCGCAAAGCTCCGCCGCAGCATCTGCACGGTAACTTGCACCCCTGCGGCAGACGCCGCAGGTTTCAGTATGCGCTTGGTCCAGCCATCCAGCCGGAGCGGCGTATTCTTCTCGCTCGGAAAGATCCAGTCATCATTGCCGGGGCGGGTTGTCTCTGATCGCCAGACCTCCAGTAGATCCCCCAACGCCTTCGGCACAGCTACGCGGCCGCGCGACGACTTGGTCTTCGTGTCACCTACAATGCCGCGAACCACGCCACGCTCCACCAGCAGAGACGCGCGATCCCAATCTCCCCATCGCAGCGCGAACAGTTCAGACGGTCGCATACCGGTGAGGATCAACGCGAGGAACGCCACTTGGTCCCGCGTATTCGCAAGCTGGCGCGCCACGGACTGGATCTGCTCAGGGTCGAGTGTCGGCCTCAGGGCCTTCTTCGTCCGCGGCATGATGAGCCGACGCATTGGGTCCTTGGCGAGATACTCCTGCTCAACCGCCTCCGCCGTGATCGCCTTCATGTAGACCCGGCACTTTTGAACAATGGTCTCGCTGAATTGCTCCGCCATCCGCCCTAGCCATTTTGCTACGGCCACGGCATCAAGATCGCGAAGGCTGGTTCGCTCCCACGCTGGCAGGATATACCCATTGAGTATGTGCAAGTTGGTGGATTTTGTGGACTCGCGCCAAGCCATCTGACGAGTTGGCAGCCAGCGGTGCATTGCAAACCAACCAAAGGTCACGCTGGAGCTTGCCTTCGCCGTCGAACTGCCGCGCAAGATTCCCGTCTGCTGGTCGATGACCCTTCTCAGTTCCCTCTCTGCTTCGTATTTGGTCATTTCCGGCAATTGCGAATCGATCAGGTTCAGCGCGGCGGAACCGCCTGGGCATCGCGCAATAACACGGCTGCGATGCTTCCTGGCCTCTTTCCCGTTTTCGTCCAATTCGTAGACGTGCCAGTGTATCTTCCATTTCTTGACCTTGTCGCCAACCTTCTCGGCGTAACCCTCTTGCCCACGCGGTCGGCCGGTAGCCTTGCCTTTCACGCTGTCGTCCATTTCTTCCACTCCTTGCCCAACTTCCTTGTGAGGCGAGGTAGTGGCGAGATCTGAGACAAACTCTCTAATTTTGTCGTGATCGAATCGAAGCAACGATCCGAGCCTGAGTACCGGCAAGAGCGGGTGCCGACGCGACGAATGATCGCGCACCCAAGAAGCAGAGACGCGTAGCAGCGCCGCTACCTCGGCCACAGTCAGCAGTACGTGTAAGATGCTTTCTGAATCGTCCGACTAATACTTAAGCCTTACAGAAATAAGAAACTCTTATGGGAGCATTTCAGTGATTCGTTTGGTCAGTTTTGCCCGACACGCAAATGCTTCATTTACAATCTTCATGTCAGATTTGAAGAACGCTGCTTGAATCACTTCAATGATTCCAGCAAACGCTCGATGCGCTCTGCCAAGGTGTTTCCGTGCTCGTTGGTCTCGATGACTTGTTTCGTCAGCTCTTCCAGCGCCTTCCCTTTTTCGCGATAAGCTCTCCACAGCACCACTAAAGCTGCTGTTTCCAGCACGACAATCGCCCCCGACTCCCAAAGCTTCGCCGGGGATAGCGGGATATCCGCTTGGAGCCAACCCACCAAAAGATCCATTCATTGTTTCGCCTTTCAGGATATTTCCTGCTGCTGTATTGCCAGTTACGATGGCAAGGCGCACGGCACTTCAAATCTCTCAAGAAAAAGGGGAGATCTTTCGCGCCGCCATCCCACTTCTCCTATCTATGGTTATACCCTCCAAGATGTCTATCTGGTGGGCAATCTGCGGTGCCGTTGAGTACCCTTTGCCGATGGTGCGATGGACGCTGATTGCCGCTAGCTTCGCCGCGTGGTGGAATCCTGCCGCTGGCCGTTGGGTCGCGGCGGGCTGGGCTGTCGTGTTCCTGCTCGAACGTGCGATTGCAGAGATTGAGCGGCGCTTGATGCCGCGATGGGAGGGTTTCGACGATGACGATGACGAATAGGGAGATTCGCTGGAGTATTCCGGCCGGTGCGAGCGCGCCGTTAGTGGGTCGCGCCGATCAGTATTTCAAACGCCTCTTCCGCGGAATCAGCTTCAGTTAGCGCACGCTTCACTCGGACGCTTTCTACCCCACCAGGCAGCCAGTTTCGCATCATTGACTCTGCCCATTTGTCGAACTTGCTTGGATCTTTGAGCACTTTGCCGGTTGCGTCGAGTGAGTCAAAGGCGCTGCTGAGCGTGGGTCCCATCGCCCAGGCCCCCATGCGCTCCTTCAGCCGCCCACCGCCGACATCTTCAAGGCCCGGAATGGTGAATATGCCCATCTGGTATCGCATTCGCGCCGCATGGATCATAGCGGAAAAATTCCAGAGCTCTTGCCACTCGTCGACCAATTCGGTTAAGTCCCAATCCGGGAAGAAGGTATGCAGCGCCTGTTGAATGCCGAGCGATGCTGGACCTCCAATCACCACGCTCCAGAGGGCGAATTGCGCGCGTTGCGCCGGCGTGCAGTCCTGCAGGAACTCGAGCTGCTTGATGGTGAAGGTCTTGAACTGCATCAGGATCTTTCCACCAGGCGCGCGAGAAAAGAGCGGAGCATCCAAGCGTCCGCTGAAGAATTGCGTTGTCCTCACAACTTCTCGCGCGGTTCTGACGGCATCCTCGCCAGACTGGCCGCGCTGCTTGGCAAGCTCCAAGCCCGCCAAGTATGCAGTCGCGCGGTTGAAGGACTCAGCCTTGTCGAACAGGAAGCCTGCTGCCTTCTGCACATTTTCGGCGAAGCCGTGAAATGTTGGTCGGTCGAACTTGCTTTGACCGGGGTCACTTTGATAGATGCCGCCCCGGTGTAGGCGCGCCATGTCCCGCACGAACGGATTTAGCTTGGCCGGGAGCAACACGTTCGCGGCACCGCGCGGAGCCGCCCTGAGGGTATTAACCAAGCCGACCTTCGGAATCGTGTTCAGGACGGTCTGCGTCAAATTGACGATCGGGGTGAACAGGTTGAATCCGATCTTCGCGTTGTATTGGATGGCGGTTGCCCATCCAGCCAGTTGGCCCGAGGTGACGTTAAGCGCGCGGAGCCCCGGAATGGTCTTTAGCGCCTGATCGAGATAGGGAGAACCCTGCGGTCGTCCAGCGTACTGTCCGATATAACGGCGAGCGTAGACGCGCAACGCCGGATCGGCGATCTTCTTTGTGAGCGGATTCGCCTCTTTCAGGAATCGCGTCACGGCCACCTTGCGGGCGAACCCTTTGCGGTAAACCTCTGCAATGAGATCCGCATCGCGCAAGCCAGGGATGGACCATTCTTGGCGAGTGAAATCGAAACTGCCAAAGGTAACTTTCTTTGGGTTGGCTTTTTCAAGGATTTGCTCGGCCAGGTGGATAGGCAGTCCAAGTTCCTGCGCCAAGTCTGCAGCGGCGTCCCGGATCTTCTTCCGGTTTAGCTTGAAAACCGAGTCGTGATAGAAGCTGAGGTAATTGGTGAATTGCTGCTTGCCGTCGATCAATCCCTCCGCGATGCCCATCTTCCGAGAAGGCTCGAAGAATAGCTTCGTCCACTTGGCGTTGACGGCCTTTTCCTTGGGGGTCAGGAACCCTTCGAGGTCATCCATGATTGAGGCGTCTTCGCCAACGGAATCGAGCCACTCGCGAGCCGCGTCGACGCCTCGCATTTCCGTGATCTGCGATGCAAAGCGATAGAGCGCAATTCGATTCCGCTCCTTTTTGGAAGTGCCTTTGTTCGCTGTCTCCCAGTTCTTCGCCCAACGCTCGTTGAGCCGCTCCTGCAAAAACCAATTGTCCTCAGCGGATCGGTAAATCTCACTCCCAGCGCGTGAGCGTCCGAGCACGCGCGACGGTGACCTGAGCGTGGTTCCTAGTGGAACGGTGGCCGTCATCAGGCGATCCAACGCCCGCTTGGACTGCTCTGGAGTGAGCGCCTTGGTTTCGGTTTGGCCGCTGACCTGCGTCAGGATGCGGCGATACTCGGCGTCTGGAATGTCGAGTTTACGCTGCTTCGTCCGCAGTTCGCGGATGGCGCTCTTATCTAAGGCG
>JANXUM010000308.1:0-5000 GCA_025356215.1 Bryobacter sp.
CGCCACCGCCATCGCCCCGCTGGCCGCCTACTCAACCAACAAGAACTCGCCCGGCATCAACGGCTCCGGCGGGCCCAACATTTTCGCCAACCCCACCGCCGCCCGCGACGGTTTCGACTATAGCTACGCCGGCGACGTCGGCAGCCGCAACATCGTTCGCGGTCAAGGCCAGTTCAATGTGGACATGAGCCTCAACAAGCGCTTCATCATGCCCTTCAAAGAAAGCCACTCCCTGCAGGTGCGTTGGGAAGTCTTCAACGTTGCCAACACCGTCCGCTTCGACATCAACAACGCCAGCCTCGATGTCGGCAACACCGGCACCTTCGGCAAGTACACCGGCACCCTAACCTCGCCGCGCGTCATGCAGTTCGGCATGCGATATCAGTTCTGACGAAACAGATTGTCGGCTGCGACCAATACCGTCAGTCGCAGCCGGTTTGGATAATCGCTTGGCAAGGCGGCCAAAAACTTTCGCACAGTTTCGGCCGCCTCTTTGCTTTTGTAGTGACTCAGTGTCGCGTTCATCCAGCGCTGCGGGAAGAAGATATCGCCGGTCCTCTTGATCTCGAGCAGCATGGTCAGGCTGGGGGTGATGAATTGCTCGCTCTGTCGGATTCGGGTTGGGTGGTGTAGCGCGGCCAGCCCTTCGAGTACCCAGGCTTCGTGGGACCGGTTCTTTGGGTCGGCCAGGCTGGCGAACCACTTGGTGCGCACGGCAGGGTCGGCGTCCAGGACCGGCATCACAAAGGCGAACTGCGCTTTGCGGTCCGGGTTCTGGATCTTCGCCAGTTGCTCCTGCCGCACATCGACTCCGCGCAAGGCCAGTTCCGACGCCAGCCGGATCGAGTCGTTCTCGGCAAAAGGCAGATCGGCGATCTTCTCCTCACCGCGCCAAACGCGGCTTAACCAAGCGATCGCCTCGGGGCTCGTCGCAGTGTCGCGATAGGCCTGAAAGTACGCCGCCCGCAGGCTACGGTTCTTAGCCTTCGCAAGGCTCTCACGCAGCAGCGGCTCAATCGCGGGGTCCGGGTTCCGCCAGGCAAGCCACGTCAGGTCGCCCAGTGTCCGCTGAATGTTGAGCTCGTCGCTTTCGCGCGGCAACCATGCCAGCGCCAGCCTCACCATGTCGCTCTCGGCCACATTGCCGTCCAGCATGTTCTCCCATAGCGTCGACCATGCGACGGCGCGAGCCAGCGCGTCCGGCATCTCCGGCAATGACTTCAATAATTCAGCCCGGCGCTCGGCGTCGATCGTAAAGCTGCCGTAGTCCTCGGGGTGCTTGGCCTTGGGCCGCCCTGGGGTGTCGATCCATAACTTGCTCCAAGCCGCCAGATCCTCGGTGGTCTGGTCGTCGAAGATCGCGATCAGGTTATCCCAGGTGGCGTTGCCAAAGGCGTAGCGCTTCAGATACAGGCGAACCGCGTCACGAAAGGTCTTCTCGCCCAACAGCTTCTCCAACTGGCGCATGACGATCGGCGCCTTCTGATAGATGATTGGGCCGTACATGGAACCGGCGTCGTTCAAATTCTCCAGTTTTTGCCGGATCGCATTTGCCCCCGCCGTGCGGTCGACGCTGTATGCGGTCCGATAGTGCGACAGGAAAAACCGCAGCTCGTGATTGAGATCCGGAAACGACGGGTTCACCATCTTGGCCGCCATGAAGTTGGCGAAGACCTCTTTGAGCCAAACGTCGTTGAACCACTTCATCGTCACCAAGTCGCCAAACCACATGTGCGCCGTCTCGTGCGAGATCAGGCTGGCGCGGCCCAGCAACTGTTGCTGCGTGGCGCTTTCCTCGAGAAAGAGCGAGGCGGCGTTGTAGTCGATGGCTCCGGCGTGCTCCATGCCGCCGAACTGGAATGCGGGCAGCGCGAGAAAGTCGAACTTGCCGAAGGCGTAGGGTATGCCAGTGTAGTCTTCCATGTAGCTGATGGCGCGCTCGTGGAGCTCAAAGATTGCCTTTAAGTTGCGGTCCACCTTTTTGCGGTCGGTTTCGCGGTGGAACATCCGCATCCGCCCAGAGGTCTCCACCTGGAACTTGCCCGCCGCAAACGACAGCAAGTAAGTGGAAAGCGGCTGCGTCGGCACACCGCGAGCCGCGTTCGACAGTGTCTGCCATCCATCGGGGGCCTTCATCGTGACCGAAAAGCGTGCCTTGATATCGGGCTGGTCAAAGCAAGGGATGGCCAGGTGCGCCCGCGCCGGAACAAAGAGCGAATAGAAATAGTCGGCGTTGCGGTTCAGCGAGGCGTCCCCGGCACGAAACTCAATCGTCAGCTCATTCACCGGCTTGTCGAGGATGATGTGCCCGTTCGCCCAGCGATAGGGCGCGCTGACGCTGACGATGTGGTCCGGCCCCGGCGCGAAGTCGAGCGCGAGCGGCCGACCAGGATCTTTCAGTTCAAACCGGAGCTTGGCAGTACCCAGGATCGGGCGTTCCCGCTCGGCGGGAATTTGCAGTTGCAAGTCGTAATGAACATTGCTAACGCGGCGCGCCCGCTCAAGCGCCAGCGCCTCGCTGATCCCGGGTTCCGGGTCGGGAATGGCGGCCATCAGGGCCAAGGTCAAAGGGATTTCCCACATTCCCCGATGGTACCGTTTGACAATCGGATCAAATCTAGGTTATTCTGATTAAGTTTGGCGAGTAGTGCTTCTGCTCTCGAGCTACCCGTTCCTGTGGATTCCGCTGTGCAAACAGTCTGGATGAGACTTAAGGGACGACCGGCCGGAGCCGGCCCCGCTACTGGGACGTACTGTAAGACTTGGTTTTCACCGATTTTTGCTGCGACGCACCCCGGCAAGGGCTAGTCAAGAACCTTCATAACGCAAGTCGTTGATTGTTTAGCAGTTTCCGCAGTCAATTGCATTTGCAACGCCCAGTTTGAGTATCTACAGTTTTATATGGAAAGTGTTGTTGCGTGCCCGTGCCTTTAGGTCCGTGCGCTTCAATGCCGAAATATTGAGAGGGTAACTTTTCGTGCCTACTTTTAACCAGCTTGTGCGCAAGGGCCGCACGCCCATCAACTACAAGACCGCTAGCCCGGCCTTGCAGGCGTGCCCGCAGCGCCGTGGCGTCTGCACCCGCGTGTATACGACCACTCCGAAAAAGCCGAACTCCGCATTGCGGAAAGTCGCCCGTGTCCGTTTAACCAACGGCATCGAAGTCACCACCTACATCCCCGGCGAAGGCCACAACCTGCAGGAGCACTCGATTGTGCTCATTCGCGGTGGCCGCGTCAAGGATCTCCCCGGCGTCCGTTACCACGTTGTACGTGGAACATTAGACACCGGCGGCGTTCAGAACCGTAAGCAGAGCCGCTCCAAGTATGGGGCCAAGCGGCCTAAGTCCTAAGGACGATTGAGGATAAATCATGGCAAGACGTCGTAGAGCTGAAGTTCGTGAAGTCGGGGCCGACCCGATTTACAATTCCACCCTGGCAACGAAATTCATCAACAGCATGATGTGGGATGGCAAGAAGAACACCGCACAGCGGCTTTTTTATTCGTCCCTGACGATTCTGGCCGAACGCGGCCAGGACGACGCGTTGAAGTTGTTCAAGAAGGCTGTCGAAAACTGCCGCCCGCTGCTTGAAGTTAAAAGCCGCCGCGTCGGTGGTGCCAACTACCAGGTACCGATCGAAGTGCCGCAGACTCGCCGTACCAGTTTGGCAATTCGCTGGATCCTGTCCAACGCCCGCAGCCGGGCTGAAAAGGGCATGATCGACCGCCTGGCCAATGAATTGAACGATGCCGCGAACATGCGCGGCGGAGCGATTAAGAAGAAAGACGACGTCCACCGGATGGCCGAAGCCAACAAAGCTTTCGCTCATTACCGCTGGTAAGGAAATCTCTACCTAAGTTATGCCCCGCACTACCCCACTTGAGCGCATGCGCAACATCGGCATCATGGCCCACATCGATGCCGGTAAAACCACCACAACGGAGCGCATCCTTTACTACACTGGCCGATCCTACAAGATCGGCGAAGTGCACGAGGGCACCGCCACCATGGACTGGATGGCGCAAGAGCAAGAACGCGGAATCACAATTACCTCAGCGGCAACCACTTGCCAATGGGAAGGCATTCAGATCAACATCATCGACACGCCCGGCCACGTCGACTTCACGGCTGAAGTCGAACGCAGCTTGCGTGTTCTCGATGGTGCCGTTGCGGTCTTTGACGCAGTGGCGGGTGTGCAGCCCCAAACCGAAACCGTTTGGCGTCAGGCCGACAAGTACAAGGTGCCTCGCATCTGTTTCGTCAACAAAATGGACCGCATTGGCGCGGACTTCTTTTTCTCCGTGAAGACAATGGTGGATCGCCTCGGTTGCCGTCCGGTACCGATTCAGATCCCTGTCGGGGCTGAAGATCAATACAAGGGCATCGTCGACCTGGTCACGATGACCGCGCGCATTTGGCGCGACGAGAGCTTGGGCGCAAAATACGACGACGTTGAGATCCCGGCCGAGTTGGTCGAGCTGGCTCAAGAGTATCGCGACAAGTTAATCGAAGCCGTCTCCGAAGTCGACGATGAGTTGATGGAGAAGTACCTGAACGGCGAAGTTCCGTCGCAGGCCGAAATCAAGAAGGCGATCCGAAAGGGTACCCTTCAACAGGCTTTCTTCCCGGTCATTCTCGGTTCGGCGTTCAAGAATAAAGGTGTCCAGAACATGCTGGACGCCGTAGTTGACTACCTGCCGTCGCCCCTCGACGTTCCCCCCATGAAGGGCACCGACTACGATCACCGCGACCGCGAAGTAATCCGCAAGCCTGACGACAACGAGCCGTTCTCGGCCCTCGTCTTCAAGATCATGACCGACCCGTTTGTGGGCCAGCTCAGCTTTATCCGTGTTTACTCGGGCAAGCTGAATACCGGCGACCACGTAATGAACGTGTCGAAGAACCGCACCGAACGCATTGGCCGTCTCGTGAAGATGCACGCCAACAAGCGCGAAGAAATTCAAGACATCCTTGCTGGCGACATTTGCGCCGCCGTGGG
>JANXUM010000360.1 GCA_025356215.1 Bryobacter sp.
CTCCCGCGCGGGCCGCGTACTTGCAATTGAATGCGGTCCGGGGCGTCCGGCGACAGATCGAGGACGTTCGACAGGTTGCGATATTCCACCGGCACCATCACGGTTTCGACCAGTTCCGGCTCATCCACCAACGCGACCCAAAGCAGAAACGCGATCACGACCGACATGATCTTCGCCGCCCAATTCTCGGTGATCAGGCTCATGATCGCCGGATCTCCATCGACGAATTCTCGTTGATCGGCGGCGCCAGCGGTTGGCTCAGATGTTTGGTCAGTTGCTCTTCGACATACTCAATCGAAACCCCGTGTTGAATCTCGCCAAACGCGCAAATGGAAATCTTGCCCGTCTCCTCGGACACCACCAACGCCAAAGAATCGGTCTCCTCTGTGATGCCGATCGCCGCCCGGTGCCGCGTGCCCAAGTGGCCCAACCGCGCAGGATTCATCGACAGCGGTAAAAAGCAGGCGGCCGCCGCGATCCGTTCGCCTTGCACAATCACCGCGCCGTCATGTAGCGCCCCGCCGGGGTAAAAGATGCTCAAGAGCAGATCCCGCGATAGCCGCGCGTCCAAATTCACGCCTGTCTCAACAAAGGTCTTCAAGCCCGTGTCGCGCTCGACAACAATCAGGGCACCCATGCTCTGCTGCGAAAAAAAGCTCAAAGCCATCAAAATCTCTTCCGCCGTTTCGCGCCGTTGCAGACGCCCACCAAAAGTGAAGATCCGCGCTCGCCCGATCCTCGCCAGGACCCGTCGAATTTCCGATTGGAACATCACGATAATGGCAAAGGCGGAATACGGCGCAAGCGTCGACAAAAGCGTCCGCAGTAATTCCATGCGGAACCAAACGCTGGCCAGATAGGCGCACAAAAGGATCAACATGCCGCTGACGATCTGCGCCGCGCGCCTGCCGCGGATGTTGATGATGAAGATGTAGATGAAGCCCGCAACCAGCACCACATCCAACGCCGCCATCGGCGTGAATTTGGAGAAGCTGGCGGCGAGTTGTTCGACTAGTCTCTGCATCGCTACAGCCATTGTAGTGCGCCACCCCTGCAGCCGACGGCGCCGCTTGATAGTATAAGGGCGTTAATCTAATGCGCACTGCCCTTGTTTTCGTCGCATTCTCGGCGCTTGCCGCGCCGCCCGACCCAGCCGAACAATTCGAGCTGAAGATCCGCCCCTTACTCGCCAACCGCTGTTTCGGCTGTCACTCCACCGCGCCTCTCGGCGGCCTTACGATGACCTCGCGCAACGGCCTGCTCAAAGGTGGCAAGTCCGGCCCTGCTGTCGTGCCCGGCAACCTCGCCGATAGTCTTCTCATCCAGGCCATCGAGCACACCAACGACAAAATGAAAATGCCCCTCGGCGGAGCGAAAATCCCCGACGCCGAAATCGCATTGCTCAAGCAGTGGGTCAAGGACGGCGCCTTCTGGCCAGAGGCGGTTGTCTCCCCCGCCAATGTCAGCTCCAAGTACGTCATCACGCCGCAGCAGCGCAAGTTCTGGGCATGGCAGCCGCTGGTCCCTTCCAAGGCTTCACTCGACACTTTCGTCCTCGCCAAACTGGAAGCCAAGCAACTAAAGCCCAACGCTCCGGCCAGCCGCCGCGATCTCATTCGGCGCGCCTATCTCGATCTCACCGGCCTGCCGCCAACCTTTGACGAAACGGCTGCCTTCGTAAACGACAAGTCCCCCGATGCCTTCGCCAAAGTAGTCGACCGTCTCCTCGCCTCACCGCGCTACGGCGAACGTTGGGCTCGCTACTGGCTTGACGTCGCCCGCTATGCCGACGACCGTCTCGATAGTGACGTCGAACTCCCCTACCCAAATTCCTACCGCTACCGCGACTGGGTCATTGAGGCCTTCAACAAAGACCTTCCCTACAACACTTTCGTCAAAGCTCAGATCGCCGGAGACCAACTCAAGAACCAAGACCCCAAGCTCGCCATCGGCCTCGGCTTTTACGGCTTGTCTCCTGAACTCACCGATGACCGCGTCGACGTCACCACACGCGGCTTCCTCGGCTTGACCGGTGCCTGCGCACAGTGCCACGACCATAAGTTCGATCCCATCCCGACCAAGGATTACTATGCGCTGCAAGGCGTCTTCTCCAGCACCAAGCGCTCGGAGTTTGAACTCGCCCCAGCCGCCGAAGTGAAAGCCTGGAAGGATCAGGACAAGAAGATCCAAGAAGTAAAGAAGCGTATCGAAGCCTTCCTTCACAATCAGGCCACCACGCTGGCCGAAGCATTGGCCGCCGATTCACCCCGTTACATTCGCGCCGTCCGCCGCATCGTCAGCAGCTCCGGACTGACTGTTAAAGCCGCCGCCGCGGTGGATGGCCTGGATGAGGAAACCCTGGGCCGCTGGCTCACCTACCTCAAGACCGGCCCCAAGGACAATCAGTATCTCAAGGACTGGCAAGACGAAAGCTTCAACCTCAGCGCCTTTCGTATGGAGGCCCTCGCTGTGCTGCGGGAACGCAAGCAAGTGGACGAAAAGAACCTGTCCTCCAAAGCCACCAACGACCCCGACACCAAGGGCGAAACCTTCGCCCTGCCCCCGGCTCGCTTCTACCTCTGGCGCGATCTGTTCTTCAATGATTTCTACGGCCGCGAGTTCAAGCAAGAGGAGGATGGGATCCTCTACTACGGCCCCAACCGCGGCTACCTGACCTCGGACGGCACAATCGAGCGCTTTCTCGAGGGCCACTGGAAGGGTTACCTATCTAACATGCGCGCCGAACTCAAAGAGCTGCAAGCGTCGCTTCCGCCGCAATACGCCTTTGCGCACGCCATCAAAGACAACCCCACCGCGATCAATGAACGCATCCAGATCGGCGGCGTCCCAGAGCGTCTCGGAGAGACGGCCCCGCGCGCCTTCCTATCGATTCTCTCCGATGGAGACCCCAAGCCTTTCACCCAAGGCAGCGGGCGGCTGGAACTCGCTGAAGCCATAGTCGGCACGCCGCTATCCGCGCGGGTCTTCGTCAATCGCGTCTGGCAGCATCATTTCGGCGAAGGCCTCGTTCGCACCGTCAGCAACTTCGGTCTGATGGGCGGGCGGCCCAGCCACCCCGAATTGCTCGACGCTCTCGCCTCCAACTTCATCGCCAACGGCTGGTCAATCAAAAAGCTGCATCGCGAGATCATGCTCTCGGATACCTATCAACGCAGCGGCGACTTTAACCCGGCCAACTTTGCGGTCGATCCCGACAATCGCCTGCTGTGGCGCGCCAATCGCCAGCGCCTCGATGCGGAATCGATGCGCGACACCTTGCTCAGCGTCACCGGCGAGCTCGAACCCAAGGCCGCCGGCGAGCCCGTCGCGCTTGAGAAAGCGGACAACCATCGCCGCTCCATCTATGGCTTTGTCAGCCGCCGCAAGCTCGATGGCACGCTGGCGCTCTTCGATTTCCCCAACCCTAATCTCAGTGCCGAACAACGCATCGCTACCGCGTCGCCGCTGCAACAACTTTTCTTCCTCAACAGCGAATTTCTCGAAGCCCGCGCCCAGGCACTGCTCAAGCGCCTGGAGCGGATCAACCCGCCGGCGGAGCGCATCCGCCAAGCCTACCGGCTGCTCTACGGCCGCGAAGCGAACCCCGACGAAATCAAAATCGGCGAGCAATTCATTGCCTCCGAAAAGAACCCCTGGCTATCCTACGCCCAAGTCCTGCTTAGCTCCAACGAGCTTTTATTCGTGAACTAATATGACCCGCCGCCAACTCCTCCAAACCACCGGCAACGGCTTCGGCATGATCGGCCTCTCGCATCTGCTCAGCGCCGCCACACACCACACGCCCAAAGCCAAGCAGGTAATCTTCCTGTTTTTGAACGGCGGCCCGTCACAGGTGGACACCTTCGATCCCAAGCCCAACCTCGCCAAGTATCATGGCCAGGCCATGCCCGGCGATTACCCCAAAGCCAAGCAAGAGCGCGGCACCCTGATGCAGTCGCCATTCAAGTTTCAGCGCTACGGTCAATCGGGTCTGGAAATCAGCGAGCTCTTCGCCAAAACCGCGCAGCACGCCGACGACCTCTGCGTCATCCGCTCGATGCATACCGATCTGCCGGCGCATCCTCAGGCCATTCTGCAAATGAACTCGGGGCGCATCATTCCCGGCTTCCCCTCCTGGGGCTCCTGGCTCACCTATGGCTTAGGCAGTGAGAACAAGAACCTCCCCGGCTTCATCACGCTTTGCGCCGGCATGCCAGACGTCGGCGCGCAGCTTTGGTCCAGCGCCTTTCTGCCGAGCGTCCACCAAGGCACCTACGTTCCGATTGACGAATCCGATCCGGAGAAGATGATCCAGCATCTTCGTAATCGCGGCGGCACGACAGAAGACCAGCGCAAGCGCGTCGAACTGTGGGAAAAGCTCAATCGCATGCAATTGGCGCAGGCCGGGCCCGACGCTCAGTTGGAGGGCCGCATCCAATCGATGGAGGTCGCCTATCGCATGCAGTCCGAAGCCATGGACGCCTTTGACGTCGCCAAAGAGCCGCTGGCTGTCCGTGAACGCTACGGTATCGAGGCCAATCGCGACAACAGCGAGATGAAGATCAAGTCCGCCACGCGCGACGGCGATTTTGCCCGCGGCTGTCTTGTCGCTCGCCGCCTGATTGAGCGCGGCGTGCGCGCCGTGCAAGTCTACTTCGGCAACGATAAACCCTGGGACAGCCATCACGACATCCTCGTGCATCGTCGTTTGGCCAGCCAAGCCGATCAACCCATTGCCGCGTTGCTCAGTGACCTTAAGGCCTCCGGCCTGCTCAAGGAAACGCTCGTGATCATTGGCGGAGAATTCGGCCGCCGTCCTTGGACGGAAGTGGCCGGGCGCATCAATGTGCAGAACGGGCGCAACCACAACAACGAAGGATTCACCACGGTGCTCGTCGGCGGCGGAACCAAAGGCGGGATGGCCTACGGAGCGACCGACGATTTCGGCTATCAGTCCGTAGACAAAAAGACCCACGTGCACGACCTGCACGCGACAGTGCTCCATCTAATGGGCCTCGAACATACGCGACTCACTTATCCCTATAGCGGCCGCCAGTTCCGGCTTACCGACGTGGCCGGCAACGTGATCCACGACATCGTCGCCTAGCCAGCACGATGAAGCCCAAATTCCTATTCGCTGCCACCGCCCTGCTCTTCGGAGCTTCCGTAGGGCTCTTCATCGCCGGACGTCCAGGCCTGTCGCTGGACTCCCCGTCGCTACTTCGGGAAATTCAGCGCCTCAACGAACTCGTCAGCGTCAAGTACAGCATCCAAAAGGTGGTTGGAATCGAAGAGCAGAAATACCCGTTGGGGACAGAGAAGATTCTGCTCATTACCCAGGCCCAAGTACTGGCCGGAATCGATCTTTCGGCGTTGCGGTCCGAGAACATCATCGTCACAAAGTCAAAGGCGCGGCTGATCCAACTGCCCCCCGCTAAGATTCTCCACGTCGTCATCGACGAAAAACAAACCAAAGTGTGGGACCGACAAGTTACCTGGAGGACGCCGTGGGTGCCCTACGGCAAAGACCTCGAAGGCCGCGCCCGCCAAGCGGCGATCGAATCGACCAAGCAAGCCGCGCTCGAGATGGGCATTCTCAAAGAAGCAGAGAAGAACGCGCGCACTTCGATTGAGGCCTTGTTGAGAGCCGCCGGTATCGAGCAAGTCGTTTTCTCGCCACCGTCTTAGCGGGCTAGCAGCGCCGGCGAGCCTTCCAGCGCCACCAACTTCAACTGCCCGCACGCAGCCGAAATATCCCGCCCCCTGGGCTTCCGCTGATAACAGGGCATTGCCGCCTGCACCACAGCTTGGAAAGCCGCCACCTTCGCGTCTTCGGGCCGCTTGAAGTCGATTCCCGGTGCCGCGTTCCAGGCGATCAAGTTCACCGTCGCGTCCATCCCTCGCAATAGCTCCACAACCCTCCGGGCATCCTCCAACGTATCGTTCACCCCGTCCAGCATCACGTACTCAAACAAAATCCGCTCGCCCTTCTTCAGCGGAAATTCCTTGCACACGCGGATCAAATCATCCAGGCGCCACTTCTTCGTGATCGGCATAATCTTCTCGCGCTGCTCTTGATGTGACGCGTTCAAGCTCACCGCCAGCCGCGGCCGCTTCTCGGCCCGCCCCAGCTCTTCAATCTTCGGAATGATCCCCGACGTCGACAGGCTGATCCGGCGCGGAGCAACCGACATGCCCTTCTGGTCCATCATCATGGCGGTCGCCTCCAGCACCGCGTCCAGATTCAATAACGGCTCGCCTTGCCCCATCATCACCACGTTGAAGGGGCGCTCGCGCATCACCAGCTTCCACTTGGCGATCACATGCCCCACTTGCCCCGCAATCTCCTTCGCACTCAGATTGCGCTCAAGGCCCATCTTCGCCGTCATGCAGAACTGGCAATCCACCGCGCACCCCACCTGCGACGAGATGCAAACCGTGTCACGCATGCGCTCGGGGATAAAAACGCTCTCCACTTGTTTGCCGTCATGCAGCGCCATCAGCATCCGCACTGTTCCGTCGGCGCTTTCAAATCGCGCACTTTCCCGCAATGATTCCATCTACTTCCATTTGACAACACCCCACGCCATCGTCCATCCTGTGATCTCTATGTTGCTGCCACTTCTGCTCCTATCGCTCGCCCAGGTTCCCCAGCCCGACGGCGGCGGATTGAAACCCGGCACCTTGCCAGCCAAGTGGATCAGCGGCGGCCCGAGTTGCGTTGAAGAACCCGATTGGCAGGTGCACGAATACAACGACAACCTCTTCATCATTCGCCAATCCGGCTGCACCCACTACGAAAAACCCTTCCTTTATCTGATCTTTGGCAAGGACAAGGCCGCCCTCATCGACACGGGCGCAGGCAAGAACGAAGTCGCCCGCATTGTCGATACAACGATCGCCAGGTGGCTCAAGCGCAATAATCGCGAATCGATCCAGCTCGTCGTCACCCACTCGCACGGCCACGGCGACCACACCGCCGGCGACGCCCAGTTCAAGGAGCGCAAGGACACCACGCTCGTCGCGGCAAACCTCCCAGAGATCCAAAAAGCTTTCAACATCGTCGATTGGCCCAACACGCCGGGCAAGCTCGATCTCGGCGGCCGCGTCCTCGACGCTCTTCCCATCCCCGGCCACCACACTGTCGACGTCGCATACTACGACGCCCTGACCGGCCTGGTCTTCAGCGGCGACACTCTCTATCCCGGTCGTCTTTACGTCAGTAACTGGGCCGAGTACGAGAAATCGATCTCACGCCTGGTCAAGTTCCTCGATGGCAAGCCGGTGGCCCACATCCTCGGCGCACATGTCGAGCAAGCTCTGACGCCTTATCTCGATTACCCTGTTCGCACCAGCTACCAACCGCGCGAACATGCCCTCGAACTCTCCCGCAGCACGCTGCTGGAACTGCAACTGGGCCTCGCGACACTCAACGGCAAACCCGCCCGCGTCGCTTACCGCGACTTCACCATCTGGCCCAACATCCGCTAGCTAGGCCAGAATCTCCTTCACAACGTTCCCATGCACGTCCGTCAGCCGCATGTCGCGCCCGCTGTAGCGGAAAGTCAGTCGCTTATGATCAAGCCCGAGTAAGTGCAGAATGGTTGCGTGTAAGTCATGCACGTGTACTTTGTTCTCAACGGCAAAGTATCCAAAGTCATCGGTCGCGCCGTGAGCGTATCCCTTCTTGACCCCCGCCCCCGCCATCCACATCGTAAAGCCGAATGGATTGTGGTCGCGTCCCGTCCCGCGCGTATCGCCGCTCTCACCGATCTGCGCGCAAGGCGTACGCCCAAATTCCCCGCCCCACACCACAAGGGTCGTCTCCAACAGCCCGCGCGCTTTCAAGTCTTTGAGCAATGCGGCAATTGGCTGATCGACGGACATAGCGTTGTCGCGGTGCCCGCGTTCCAGGCCCGAATGCTGATCCCAACGGTCATGTCCGCGACGCGCCGGAGTCAGCAGTTCAATAAAGCGGACGCCGCGCTCAACCAGCCTCCTGGCCAGCAGGCACTCACGGCCAAAATCGCCCGTCATCTCTCCATCCAGGCCATACATCTTCTTCGTCGCCTCGGTCTCTCCGGAGAGATCAAGTAAGTCCGGCACGGCTGATTGCATGCGGAAAGCCATCTCGTAATTCTGGATGGTCGCCTCCAATTCGCTCACCTGACCGAAGCGATCCAGCACGCCGCGATTCAGCCTCGCCAGCAACCCCAGCTTGTCGCGTTGGCTCGCCGCCTGCCCTTCGGGCGGCGCAAGATCGGCCACCGGAAACTCGCCTCGTCGAAACAAAGTTCCCTGGTAACTCGCTGGCAGAAAGCCGTTGCCGAAGCAATCCAAGCCCCCCGGCGGAATCAATCCACTCTCAAGCACGACAAAGCCAGGCAGATTTTCCGACACGCTCCCTAAGCCGTAATTGATCCAGGCACCCATGCTCGGGCGGCCTTGAAACCCGCTACCGGAATGCATGAAATAATTGGCCGCCGTGTGCTCGGAGTGGTCCGCCACCATCGAGCGAATGAAGCAAATGTCGTCGACACACCCAGCCACGTGGGGGAACAACTCGCTCACCGGCATACCGCTCTGCCCGTATTGTTTGAACTCAAACGGCGATCCCCAAATCTGATCGGTGATATTGAACACAGTTGTCGGGGGTTGAAATGGCAGCTTCTTTCCCGTGTCCGCTCTTAATCTCGGCTTCGGGTCAAAGGTATCCATTTGCGACGGCCCGCCGTCCATGAACAGGAAGATCACAGACTTTGCCTTTGCCGGAAAATGCGGCGCCACCGGCGCGGCCTTCGCCATCATCTCCATCAACGCAAGGCCTCCGAAGCCGTTCGCCGCGCGGCACAGCATCCGCCGTCTACTGAACATAGAGAAACTCCGCTGAATTAAACAGCACGTGGCAAAGGTCTTCGAGGTTGCGGCCCTGGCTCAAGAACGCCATCGAATCGGCAAGCTCCCATGCCTCGGGGGGCCGCGCAAACGCTTGACGGAACATCAACTGCACGCGCGTCCGATCGTCACTGGCGGCAGTCCTGACGCGTTCCGCCCACCGCGCGGCCTGCTGCAGCACAAACTCATTGTTCAACAAGATCAGCGCTTGCGATGGAACGGTCGAAACGCTACGCGACCCGATGGTCGAAATCGG
>JANXUM010000361.1 GCA_025356215.1 Bryobacter sp.
GTACGGCTCAACTGGCAGCGATCAGGACGTGACGGGCTTCCAGACCTTTACTTTTGAGGAGATGAAGGCGGCAGCCGACGCTGCCCACGGGCTGGGCCGCAAGCTGGCGGTGCATTCTTACGGGCCCGACGGAGCGAGAGACGCCGTGCAGGCGGGGGCGGATTCGATCGAGCACGCCACCGATATGGATGACGCCACGATCGCCGAAATGGCGCGGCGCGGCACTTACTATGTCCCGACGATCGATCATAACCGTTACTATGTCGAGAATCGCCGCCAGTTTGGGTACAGCGAGGAGGTGGCGGCGCGGCTGAATGGTTACATCGAGCGCAACTTGGAGACTGCCCGCCGGGCACACAAGGCGGGCATCCGCTTCGCCATGGGTTCCGATGCGGTCTTCACGATGTTTGGCGAAAACACACGAGAGCTTGAATGGTTTGTCAAGGCTGGCCTCTCGCCCGCGCAAGCCCTAGCCGCCGCCACGACAAACGGCGCCGCGATGTTGGGCATGGAGAAGACTCTGGGGGCGGTAGCGCCGGGTTACTTCGCCGACATAGTGGCGGTAGAGGGTGACCCGCTGCGGGATATCGGCGTGGTTGTCCGCAATGTGAAATGGGTAATGAAGGGCGGCAAGGTGGTCGTTGATCGACGCGCTACTGCCGCGAAGGATTGACAGCGCCGATCAGTGTATTCGATCATCTGCGCCGAGTATCTCCGCCTGGCAACGGCCTCTTGCCTACCCCCGATGCAAGCGCTGATAAGCGGCCAAGCTCAGCTTCGCCGCTTCCATCTCCGGTCGCCCCGATTCTTCCTGCTCCACCAAGTAATACTCAACGCCGCCGATGCTTTCCGCCGTATCGAAAATGGCGGGCCACTGCGCTGACCCGTCGCCAAGGATGACCGCGTAAGCCTTGCCTTTTTCCGGCGACCAGTCCTTCACATGCATGGAGCGAATCCGGCCTTTGTGCGCCTGGATGTAAGAAACCGGATTGCCCCCGGAATCAAGGCAATTCGCCACGTCCAGTTGCAGCAACACTTTCTGGTTTGTCTCACCGGCGACAATGTCGATGGGCACTCCGCCGTCATCGAGCTTGCGGAACTCCGGATTGTGGTTGTGATAACCGGCGCGTAACCCCTCTTTTTGCAAAATCACCGAGGCGGCGTTGAGCTTGGCGGCGACGCGCTTCCAGCCTTCCGTCCCGCCTGTCACTTTGCCCGGATGCGCCATCACAATGGTGTTGCTGCCCAGAATCTGATTCAGTTCAATGGCTTTGACCAAGCCCTCGGGTTCAAACGCTGTGGCTGAGTTATGCGTCGAGTAACACTTCATGCCCAAGTCATTCAACAAACTCCGAACCGACCGCGCCATCGCTGGGTCCCAGGAATAATAAGGCGCGTAAAACTCAACGCATTGGTAGCCCATCTTGCCGATCGCGCGGACCGTCTCCATGACGTCTTTCTTAAGTTCCCCACGCACCGAATAGAGCTGAATGCCGATGGGCAGATTCTTCCGGGCGGGTGCGGCCCGCAGTTGAGTGGAAGCGGCCGCAAAAGCGGAAGCAGCGTAAGAGATAAAGTCGCGACGGTGAGTCATAGCCTCCAGTCATGATAGCGAAAGAGCTGGAATCACGGGGCGCCTACGCGCTCGGTAGGCTGTCGTTAGGCCGCCGCCGCGAACACGAACCGGCTCCCCACATACGATCGCACCACCTTGCGCGGCATCGCCCTCATTGCCTCGTCGAAAAAGACTTCACCCGAGCAATGCATGGGAATGAGGTAGCTCGGATTGATCTGCGCAAATGCCGACACCGTCTTGCGCGCTTCATCTTCAGTACGCGGACGCACCAGATGAAAGCCGCCGATCACGGCGTGTACTTTGTCGATGCCCGAAACGGCCTGTGCGCGCCGCACGGAATTCAATACTCCGCGATGGCTGCAAGACGCGATAACCACTAGGCCAAGTCCCTTCACGGCGTAACAAGTGGCGAGTTCATGTTCGCCGTCATCGACAATCTGCGTGGCCGTGCGCTTGGCCGCGGAGAGTAATTCCTGATCGCAACCGACGCCCGGCCGCATTTGGGTCGGGATGGCGGCGCGCTCGGTAGTTTCGAGTGGTATCTGTCCGGTAGTGAAGGCCTGTCCGGCCACGATGGCCGGTTCCGGCTGGATCTCGACGTCAAAGCCCGCGCTCTTGAGTGCGGCGCGATCCAGCACCCCCATGATTGGCGGCGGTGTCCCGATCATAGCTACTCGTTCGCAGAATGTTTCCTCGCCGCCGACGATCAGCGGCAGGCGGCGCGATTTCCTCACGCCGGGAGCGAACAGCCCTGGGAAGCCGCCGTAATGATCGAGATGACCGTGACTCAACACGGCGGCATCGATCTGCAGCGGGTCGATACCGAGCAGCGTCAAGTTATTGGAGAGCACCTCGGCCGTGTAACCGAAATCCACCAGTACCCGGCGAGTCTCCCGGTTGCGCTCAGACTCGCAGAGAAGAGACAATCCAAACTCCGCCTTCAAGGTGCTGGAGGTCATACGCGCGCTTTTGGGGCCAACGCCAGCGCGCAGCACTTGAAGGCCCGGAAGCGTCAAATCATCAAGGAAAGGTCCAAAGGTGGTGTTGTCGGTTACGACTCTCACGCTCAAGCGGTCTACCTCCGGGACGGTCATTGTTGCCGCCATTCCAAGGCATCCCATCGAAGTTCCGATAACAAATCGCCGTCGCGTCATGGTCAGTACCCCCTGGCCGTCATGGTCGCACAGGGACCTTGATTCGATCCCAAGCGACAGCTCCGAATTCGATTCGCTCAGTGACGACGGCCGTCAATACCTTGGTCGGAAGGTAGACAGATCCGAGAGCGGAGTGAACTGGCGTGCGGTGGACACGCTGGAAGAATTGGTCGCATTCGATACGAATTAAAAGTCAACGGTCGGATCCTCCTTGACGAGACAGCAATGGACTTGGATCGCACGGAATCGTCAAGCGGGGATCCGCCTGGATATACTCACGGGGACTTCGCAGCGAGATTGAGTTTTCCGGCTACCGCAAGTACCAAGCGGCCAGCGGCACCGAACTCAATTCGGCAGTGAGACCGGACAGTCGCCGAGCGTTTAGTTACGGGCCGGTCACCGTTCCGGACGAATGTCAACGGGCAATGGCCATCAGCAAACCGACAGGATTTATTTGGCTCCCCGACATGGATTCGAACCACGATTCACGGC
>JANXUM010000365.1 GCA_025356215.1 Bryobacter sp.
CTCAGACCACGATCCCGGGAGGTCTCCAACTCGGCTTGGGAACCAGGACCGTCGCCAACGAGATCCTCTTCACGCAAGGCGATTTCTCGATGACAAACAATCCCTTGGACCTCGTGATTCAAGGCAAGGGGTTCTTTCAGATCCGCCGCTCCACCGGCGAGATCGCATACACGCGGTCGGGTTCATTTCACGTGGACCGTGATGGGAACATGGTGACCAACGACGGGGACGCTCTGGAGCCACAGATCACAATTCCATCCGAGGCGCAGGCGCTCACCATCGGCTCTGACGGTACCGTCAGCTATACGCTGCCAGGCCAAACGGCGACGCAAGTTGCTGGACAAATCCAACTCGCCAATTTCACAAACCCCGGCGGACTCAGCAGCATCGGCAAAAATTTGTACTCACCCACCGACGCCTCCGGGGAGGCGCAGATCGGCACGCCAGGCGGGCAAGAGGGCTTGGGGGCGCTGCTCCAGGGTTACGTCGAGCAATCCAACGTCAGCGTCGTCACGGAGTTCATCAATCTGATCGTTGCTCAACGCGCGTATGAGGCGAATTCGAAAATTGTCAAAGCGGCGGACGAGATGTATCAGCAAGCCAACAACGTGACGCGATGAATATTTCGCTTTGGGTCGTTGCGGGGTTGGTTTCTAGGGATGGCTGTCTTCCTATCGAAGGGCCAAACATTCGAGCGATCGATCTGGCCTCGCGGCTTCCGGCCTTCGCCCAAATCGCCGCAGACACGACTTTCGCGCTCGCACCCAACTACGGCGTACGACGCGACATCTCTGGTCAGACCTTGGCCCGTTGGGCGCGTGGAGGAAGCTTCGATCCCATCTGCCTTTACCGCGTTAGCGCCACGACCCATCTCAATTGGCCGCAAGAGATTGCCGCCGAGCTTCGCCGTGCATTCACGCTCGATGTAGCATCGGAATCGGTCAAGCTCGAAGAAGCCCAAATCGCCCCTGGCCCGGGCGGCGCGCTATCGCTGCCAAAGCACGGACTGACTTACGACGACCGCAGCAAGTGCTATTTGTGGCGAGGGAAACTCGGCGCGGCAACCCTTCGATTGCGCTTCGCTTGGAACTATCGCGTATCAAGGCTTGCCGCGGCCCGCGCCCTATTGATCGGCCAGAAGCTGACTGCGGCGGATTTCTCGACTGTCGAGCTCCCATGGGTGCCGTCGAGCGAACGGCCACTGGCAACAGTGGACGCGGCCTTCGGCCAAGTTCTGCGACGATCGCTCCCCAAGAATACGATTTTTCTCGAATCCCATCTCGCTGCTGCTCCCGCCATCGAGGCTGGCGATGCTGTCGACCTGGTCAGCCGCTACGGAAAAGCCGCGATTCACGTCCCGGCCATCGCCAGGACCAACGCCAGAGTGGGAGACCCACTAACCGTGAGCACGCTCGAAGACCACAGAATCCTTCGAGTGGTCGCAACCGGCCCAGGCACTGCGGAAATCGCCAAACCAAATTCAAGGAAGACCGAATGATCTCGCTCACCTTCATGTTCTTGCTCTCGCTCGGACAAAGCGCCCCCGGCTCAATCTACTCCGAAGTTGGCCGCTATGCCGATCTCAGTGGCGACCTCCGCGCACGTCGGGTTGGCGATACGATCACCATCATCGTCTCGGACAAGCTCAACGCCACCAGCGGTGGCAATTCGGCGAGTGCCCGCACATCCAAGGCCAACGCAAGCATTTCGTCGCTGGCTGGAAAGCAGAGTGCGGTCGGCGCGCTGGCAAATCTAGCCGGGCTCAGCGGCGCAACCAAGCTCGACGGGTCTGGATCCACCTCCCGCACCAATGCCCTCACCACTACTGTTTCCGGTCGCGTGCTTGAGGTGCTGCCCAATGGCGATCTCGTGATTGAGGCAACTAAAGATATCGGAGTCAATTCAGAGAAGCACCACATCGCCATCTCAGGCATTGTCCGTTGGAGCGATGTCTCCTCAAGCAACTCCGTCCGCAGCGATCACATCGGCCAGTTGTCGATCCAGCTCAATGGCAAAGGCCTCGTGTCAGATTCGATCCGGCGGCCCAACATCCTGTACCGCATCCTGATGGGAGTCCTACCGTTCTAAATGCGCTATTTTCTATCGTTCGTTTTTTCAATTTCTTCTGCCTTCGGTACCGACGCGCGGCCCATGCGAGTGCGCGAATTGGTCGCGCTTGAAGGCGCACGTGACAACCAGCTTCTGGGCTATGGCTTGGTGGTCGGCCTGGCCGGAACAGGTGACAAACGCCAAACCTTCTTCTCCTCGCAAAGCCTCGCCAGCATGCTTGACCGCATGGGCGTGCAAGTCAGCCCCACATCGATGCTGGTCCGCAACATTGCCGCAGTGATGGTTACGGCCACCTTACCCCCTTACTCTCAGAATGGGACGAAGATCGACGTCACCGTAGCCGCCATCGGCGATGCGCAGAGTCTCCAAGGCGGCATTCTCATTCAGACTCCCCTGCGCGGCGCCAATGGAAAGGTATATGCGGTCGCCCAAGGCTCCGTCATCACTGGCGGCTTCGTCGCTGGCGGTCGCGGCAACTCTCAAACCACAAATCATCCAACGGTGGGCAGACTCATCAACGGAGGCTTAGTCGAGGCCGACGCCCCCTCCATCGCACCCGGTGCCGCGCTGCGACTGCAACTCCTCAAAGCGGACTCAAGCACTGCCGTACGGATCGCCGAGGCCATCAATAAGAAGTTCCCCCGTGAGCAGGGCAAAGAGATTGTCGCTTCCGCACAGAACGCCGGAGCGATCGTCGTTCGTACCCCGTCGGCATTTCTCGGCCGTGAAGTTGAGTTCTATTCTCAACTCGAAGAGCTGAGCGTCTCCGTCGAGCGCGTCGCGAAAGTCGTCATCAACGAGCGCACTGGCACCATTCTCATGGGCAAAGAAGTTGGACTCCGCCCAATCGCGATCATGCACGGCGCGCTCTCGATCGAGATTTCGACATCCTTCGTCACATCCCAGCCCGAGCCACTCAGCAACGGCAAGACGATTGTGACACCCCAGGTAGGCGTTGGGGTCAAGGAGGAGAAAGCCAAATTGCTATCCCTTGGCGCTGGTGCGAGTGTCGATGAACTCGTCCAGGCGCTCAAGCAAATTGGCTCAACGGCAAGAGACGTCATCGCGATTTTGCAAGCCCTCAAGAGTGCGGGCGCACTTGAGGCCGAACTGGAGGTTCTGTGAAATTGGAGAACCTGAAGCTGGAAGGCCTGGTCGGCCTGGCACCCAAAGCCTCCGCCCCCGAAAAAGTGAAGGGCCTCAATCAGGCTCTCGAAGACTTCGAGGCCCTCTTTGCCGCATCCCTCCTCCGCACCTCGCGCGAGTCCTCCGGAGGTGGCTGGCTTGGCGGGGAGTCCAGTGGCGGCAACGACGGCATCATGGAATTTGCCGAACAAAATATCGCCAAGGCCATGTCCAGCACCGGTGCTTTCGGTATCGCCAAGTCACTACGCAAGTCGATGGATCGTTAGCCTCAGACCGCTAAATCGATCCGCGCCTCCCCACCCGCTTCTGGTGCCATCTCCTCTGTTCCCGCAATCTGCTTCCAAGACTCGAACAAATCTTTCAACAATCGGTCCACTTCCTCAAGCGGCCCGATCGTCTGTTGCGAGTGCGCTTCCCCCAACTTGGCCAGCATGTAGTCGTACAGCAGCCCCATCCTGGCGGCAAATTCCCCACCCCGCTTACGATCAAGACTCTCGATGAGCTCAAGCAGGATACTCTGCGCTCGAGCAATCGCCCGGCCCCGCGCCAAAATGTCTCCTTGCTTCAAGAAAGTGCGCGCTTGCTCCACCGCCTGGATCGCGCCTTCATACAGGATGCAGGTTAGCTGTAGCGGCGTCGAGCGCTCAATCCGTTCTTGCTG
>JANXUM010000145.1 GCA_025356215.1 Bryobacter sp.
ACGCGCCGCTGCGGACACAAGCCGACTTAGACAAGTGGAAGGGAAAGCTGAAGGACAAAATTGTGTTTGCCGACGCGGCCCGGAGCTTGGAACTGCCGACGGCGTCCGACGGGCATCGCTACACGACGGACGAGTTGGCGAAGTTGGCCGAGGCGCCGGACCCTGGCGCAGGCGGGTTTGGACGCCCGGGCGGGGCGGCTGGGCTGCCGACGGGACCGAACGGCGCGCCGATGACACGCGAACAGATGATGGGGTTCCGCGACAAGGTGACTCAGTTCTTAAAGGACGAAGGTGTGGCCATCGTCGTGAAGACGAGTTATGCGGGGGACAGCGGAGCGGTGTTTGGAGCCGCCGCCGGGCCATATGAAAAGGACAAGCCGGTGCCGCCGCCGACGGTGGCGATTGCGGCTGAGCACTACAACCGCGCGCTGCGCCTGATGGAGAAGAAAGTGCCGGTGACGATGGAGTTCGACATCCAGGCAAAGTTCTTTGACGAGCCGGGCAACGCGTTCAATGTGATTGCGGAGATTCCGGGGACGACGCGCAAGGACGAGTATGTGATGATCGGCGCGCACTTGGATAGCTGGCATGGCGGGACTGGCGCGACGGACAACGCGGCGGGTTCGGCGGTGATGCTGGAGGCGATGCGGATCTTGAAAGCGCTGAACGTGAAGACGGCGCGGAGCATTCGCTTAGGCTTGTGGAGTGGCGAGGAGCAGGGACTGATCGGATCGCGGGCTTATGTGAAGAGCCATCTGGCGGACCCGACGGACATGAAGGTGAAGCCGGAGCACGGCAAGGTGACGGCGTACTTTAACGTCGACAACGGATCGGGTAAGATTCGTGGCATTTACACGCAGGGCAACGAGATGGTTCGCAAGACCTTTGCACAGTGGCTGGAGCCGTTCGTCGATCACGGGGTGACGACGGTGACAAGCCGCAACACAGGCGGGACGGATCATCAATCGTTTGACGCGGTGGGCGTGCCGGGCTTCCAGTTTATCCAGGACCCGCTCGATTACATGACGAGGACGCACCACTCGAACATGGATACCGTGGACCGGATTCAGAAGGGCGACATGATGCAGATGGCGGCGATCGTGGCGAGCTTTGCCTACCACGCGGCTACCCGCGATGCGCAGATTCCGCGCAAGCCGCTGCCGAAGCCGACGCCGGCGCGTCGGCCCGGCGGCGGTGGAGCGCCCTCGCCTTCGAGCGCGGGCACGAATCTCGAATAGAAGCGGGTCGAGTTTCGATAGACTATGGGCGTTCCCACGAAAGGGGGGCGCCCATTTTGTTTTGGACCTTAAGAATTTGTTTGGTGCTTGCGGCGGGGATGAGCCTGGCCGGCGAGGTGAGAAAAGACATTGAGTACGCGCGGCCGGGTGGGGTGGCGCTGAAGCTGGACGCTTCGATCCCCGATGGGCCCGGGCCGCATCCGGCAATGATCATCGTGCATGGGGGAGGATTCTTGCGCGGGGACAAACAGACTTATGTGCCGCCGCTGTTTGCACCTTTGAGTTCGGCGGGCTATGCCTGGTTCTCGATCGACTACCGACTCGCCCCGGTGAATCTGTTTCCGGCGCCGGTAGACGACTTGCGGGCGGCCTTTGCGTATGTGTCGCAGCACGCCAAGGAGTTCAACGTGGACCCGAGGCGCATTGGCGTCGTGGGGGAATCGGCGGGAGCGACGATCGTGGCGTACTACGCGGCGACGGAGAAAGGCAAGTACCGGCCAAAGGCCGTGGTGGACTTATACGGAGTGACGGATTGGGAGTTCAACAAAGAGACGCTGGGCAAGCTGAGCGAGGGGGCGACGGCTTGGCTGGTGAACGCCGACTTGCGAAAGGCCTCGGCGATGACGCACATCCACAGGGGCATGCCGCCCATCTTGTTCATTCACGGCACCAAGGACCCGCAGGTGCCGTTTGCGAATAGTCCGCGGATGTGTTCGGCCATGCGGCTGCTCAAGGCCGAATGCGAAGTGTACGTGGTGGAGGGCGGAGGACACGGCATGGGAGGCTGGGAGAAGGACCCCGCGCTGCAGGGCTATAAAAAGAAGATGGTGGAATGGTTAAAGGAGCGGATGCGATAGCACCAAAGGGGCACGCCGTTTGGTGCGATTCTGTGGCATCCTACAAATTCTGGGGACATTATGATTACTTGCCCGGCATGCGCCGTTGATAACGATGTTGATGAAGAAGAATTGGACGAAGGCGATCTTTTCGACTGCACGGAGTGCGGGGCGAATCTTCGAGTTGTGAGCCTGAAGCCGTTGGACTTGGAGGTGGTCAAGGACGACGCGGTCGCCGACGATGAAGAAGACGACTTCGACGACGAAGAAGACGAGGACGAAGAAGAAGAGGAAAAGGAAGACGACGGCGAGGATGAACTCGAAGAGGAAGAGGACGAAGAAGAAGAGTGGAATTAGCCGGCGGGCGATTCTGCTGGGGGCCGCCGCCGGTGCTTTAGGCGCGGCGGCGGAAGCGCCCTACGCGCTGATCGTGGGTACGGTGTATCGCGAATCGGGCCATTCGCTGGGCGGCGCGGAGGTGGAGTTGATTCCAGCGCAGCCTGATAAAAGATGGAAGAAACAGAACGCGCGGAGCAATGGGCGCGGAGAATTTGCGTTCCGCGTTCCGGCGGCTCCGATGGAATTCGATTTGAAAGTAAAAGCCGATGCTTACCGTCCGGAGTCGAAACGCGTCAAAATAACAGGTGACGAGCGGATCGACTTGAGTTTCTTGCTTGACCGCTTGCCGAAGGAGAAATAGGGCCATGAGCACGCGCGGAAAAATCTTGATGTTGGGTGTGGGGATGCTGCTGGGAAGCGCACTGTATTTAGCGGCGCAGGAGTCGCCCTTGCCTCAGAAGGCACCTCCGCCCCTGTTCAAGGGGGATCGTCCGAAGAAGGACGACAACACGCGTCAAGTGGCTGGCGTTGTGCGAGACCCGGCGGAAAAGCCGGCCGAATCGGCTGTGGTGAAGCTGAAAGATATGAAGTCTTTGGCAATTCGCAGCTTCATTACCAAGGACAACGGCCAGTACAGCTTTCAGGGCTTATCGACCGGTATCGATTATGAAATTCAAGCTGAGACCAAGGACGGCTCGGCCAGCCCCGTGAAGGTGCTCTCGGTGTATGACAACCGGCGCGAAGCGGTTGTGAATCTAAAGCTGGAAGCGAAGAAATGATCGGGCGCGCCGCGTTTGCGTTATTGCTGGCACTGCCCATTTATGCGGCTGGGCCCATGATGCAAGTGCGCGACGCGAAGGGCAAGGCGCAGCCGATTGCACTGGGTGGCGATGTCGTTGTGGTTACTTTCCTGTCGGCTAAGTGCCCGGTGTCGAACGACTACAGCGACCGGATGATCGCCGTATACAACGACTATGCGAAGAAGGGCGTGAAGTTCTACTTCGTCAACGCCAACGCAAACGAGGGGGCGGCGGCGGTGGCGGCGCACGCCAAAGAAGTGGGCTTCCCGTTTGCGGTTTATATCGATATCGACGCGGCCGAGAAACTGGACGCGCAGTCGACTCCGGAGACTTACGTTTTTGACAAGGCCGGTAAGCAGGTATATCGCGGTTACATCGACGACGCGCGGAATCCGGCTCGGGTGCAACATAATGGTTTGCGCGAAGCGCTGGACGCGGTGATGGCGGGCAAAGCGGTGGCGCGGGGCGAAACGAAGGCGTTTGGGTGTTCGATCAAGCGGGCGCGGCGAACATGATGCGGATCGCTTTGATACTGGCTGGGGTGGTTTTGATGGGCTCGGCAGCGGTGAAGTTGGCGCCCTTGGACGAGATGTCGTACGCGCGGACCGTGGCCGCGCAAAAGGGCAAAGTGGTGTTGGTGAATTTTTGGGCCACGTGGTGCGAGCCTTGCCGCAAAGAGATGCCGGAGCTTGCGCGGATGGCCAAAGGGCTGAAGGGGCTGGAGTTGATCACGATCTCTGCGGATGAACCCGAGGATGAAAAGTTGGCCCTGGAGTTTTTGGCCAAGGCTGGCGTGGGGGGCGCGGTTTATGCCAAGCGGGCCAAGAACGACGACAAGTTCATCAATGCGATCGATCCGAAGTGGTCTGGGGCGCTGCCGGCGTTGATCCTTTACGATCGCGGGGGCAAGAAGGTGAAGAGCTGGATTGGGGAGACGGATCTAAAGGCGCTGCGGGCGGAGATTCAGAAGCTGCTTTAGGAGCGGGCGCGCGGGGAGAGGCGTTTTAAGAAATCGATCTCATCGTGGAGGCCGTCCAGGGCCAGGCGCGCTTCGGCAATTTGGCGAATGGCGGCGACGAGAAGCATGACCGCTCCGGCGACTCCGAAGACGACCGGGATCGTCGCCCACTTGGCTGAGAAGATCGAAAGGAACCCGATTGAGACGCTGGTGAGCACGAAGAAGCCGCTGGCGATGTAGAGGGCGACCAGGGTGCGCATGAGCAGTGTGGCGCGGTGCGATTGCAGTTCCATTTGGCGAGCGATGGCGTCGTGGTGGGCTTGATCGAATACGCCTTCGTTCTCGTTGCGGAGCATGGTTTCCATACGCGCCGAGAGCACACGCACGCGGTCCACAACTCGGCCGAGGCGGTTGGAGGTGGAGATCACAAAGCTGCCCGTGGCGCTGAGCAACAGTGCCGGGGCCAGCATCGCGGTGAGCACGTTAAGCGCGCTGGAGAGGCTCTGGAAGAATACAGGCAACGAGAAAAGGGATTGCATGGGGCGGCTGCCTTTATGGTAACCAAGCGGACGCGGCGCTAGCCGTCGACCACATGGCGTTCGTACCAGTCTGTAACCGTCGTTCTATGGGGGATCATCCAGGCGTTGTAAACCGAATGAGCATAATTGCTGCGAGTGACAACACTGTCAATGCCTCCGGTTGGAAAGAAGTGTAGAACCGTCAGGGAGCACCCGATCGGAGGAGGTTGCAGTTTGTGAAACACGCCACGCTCACGCAGAGCGCGGCGCTTGATCCAGACCCCGTCGGCTCCCTTCGTCACGGTGCCGTGGAGGGTCAACAGATGTACGGCAACGGACTGAATCGCCTGTGGCGAGTCGCCGCCGTGATGCTGAACGAAGTACGCGTCGTCCCAAACCGCGTCCAGTGGCGGCGCATCGATCCGAGGCCACGCAGTCGAGGTGAGAGCCGGGCCCCGTGATCGAGTCAAGAGTTCGGGCTCTGGCTGAATCCGGTGGTCAATCGCCAATTTGAGTGCCCAGCAGGCGGCCGAAGCGCCGATGTAGCGATGGGTTGGCCCATCGAAAGGCGGAAACAAGATGCCGCAACCAGGACATTCGATTGAAGCGGGTGAGATCTGACTGGCCATGCTCGAATGATTGTACGTAATCAATGGCCTCGTCGTGTGCGTTGGAAGTTGGAAGCAGTGTAATGAGACACTCAGTAACAGTGTTACGGTTTCTTGTTTGTTTATTCTTGCCTTACTTGCTGGCCGGGCAAACGGCGGCCACCGGTGAGGTGCGCGGGAGCGTGCTGGACGGGTCGTTTGCCGCGATCCCCGGTGCGAGGGTGCGCCTGTCGAGTGTGGCAACGGGAGCCAGTCGTAGCGTGGAGAGCGATGCCCAAGGGCAGTTTGTGTTGCGGAACATCGCGATCGGGGAATACGCGCTGAGCGTCGAGGCTGCCGGGATGGCCGCAGCACGCATTGCGAACTTGCAAGTGAGCGTCGGGCAAGCGGTGACACAGCGCATCGTGATGAAGCCGGCGGGCGTGGCCGAGCGGATGGAGGTGACCGAGCAAGGCGATTCATTGCAGGTGGCTGCGACCAACGCGAGCGTGGCGTTGGGGAACGATCGCATCGAAGAGAGCCCGGCGGCGGGTCGCAACTATCTAAACTTTGTCTTTGTCGCGCCGGGATTCAGCACATCGAGCGGATCGAACATGCCCGCAGCGCGGCGGCGACGCGAAACCCGGCGAACGATTCCGGCTTTGTGTTTGCGGGAATGCGCGGGCGCAACAACAGCATCTCGATTGACGGCGTTGACAATCGCGATGAGACGACGGGGGCGACGCGGGTGGCGATTGGCTTGGAGATGGTGCAGGAGTTTCGCGTGGCGGGCACCAGCGTGTCGCCTGAGTTTGGCGGGGCGGCGGGCGGCATCGTCAATGTGGTGACGCGATCGGGGACGAACCTTTGGCACGGCGATACGACCTTCTTTGCGCAGAACGAAAAGTTCAACGCCCGCAATGCAGAGTCGCAGGCGGACCGTAAGGCCGAAACGCGGCGTTATCAGCCGGGGGCGAGCCTGAATGGGCCGTACAAGAAAGACCGCGGATTCTTCTCGACCGCCGTCGAACAGGCGTGGGAAGACACTGAGGAGTGGAGCGATACGCCGGCGCGCTTTGTGCCGCGCGCGGGGTCCAGCGTGCCGTTAACGCGGGGGTTGTTTGCGGCGCGAGATCTGGAGACTTACACGAGCCTGAAGGTGAACCAGGCGGTTGGAACGAAGAGCAATTTGAGTCTGCGTTACGCCTACTCCGGCGGACGGATCGCCAACGACGTTGTGGCTGGGGACAACTTTCATGACCGCAGCGCGCGCGGGAGTTCTCGCATTGAGGACCACTCGTTTGTCGGGGATTGGTTGTGGGTTGGTGGGCCGAGAGTGGTGAATGATCTGCGCGGGCAGATTGCGCGGCGCGAGACGAAGTTGACGCCCAACTTCACGGGACGGATGGAGGAGATTCCGGGCCTGATCACGATCGGCGAGGGATACCGGCTGAATCAACAGCGGACCGAGGACCACTATGAGGTGAATGACAGTTTGACGCTGGTGGCGGGGCGGCATGCGATTGGAATTGGGGCCAGCGTGCACGATGTGCGCCTGGATGGACGATTTGCGCAGCGTTTTGCGGGGATGTCGATTTATGGGAGCTACGCCGACTATCTGAGCGGGCGGCCATCGCTTGAGATGCAGTCGTTTGGCGACCCGCGGGCGAAGTTGGCGACGCGACCTTGGGGGGTGTATGCGCAGGACCGCTGGCAGGTGGCGCCGGGGCTGACGATTGAGGGCGGGTTTCGTGTGGACCAGCAACCGCTGCCATCGCCGGTGCCGAATTCGCCAGTGAATTTTTCGCCCAGGCTGGGCTTGGCCTGGCATCCGAAGGCGAACTCGGATTGGGTGTTTCGCGCCGGTTCGGGCTTGTTCTACGATCGCTATCCGTTGGGGTTCTTGGCCGAGGCGGTGATCCCGGCGACGCTCACAATCAATGGCTTGGCGGGATATCGATTCCGTCCGGCGGCGAAGATGGAAACGACTTACTCGATCAAGAACACCTTCGGAGTGGAGCATAAGATCGACAAAGATACGACGGTAAGTCTGGAGGCGAATCTGGTGCGCGGAGTGCACCTGGCGAGGACGCGGAGCTTTGTGCTGGAGCAGTCGGCCCGGTCTAAGTATGAGGGCGCAACGGTAACGGTAAACCGCAGGATGAGTAATGAATTCACTTATCTGTTGAGTTACACGGCCGGGCGGACGCGGGACGACGCAAGCGACTACGACGAGCATCCGTTAAACCCGGCGAACACGCGCCTGGATTGGTCGCTGTCCCGGCAGCACCAACTGCACCGCGTGGCGGCGAGCGGCTTGTTCGATCTGTTCTGGGGATTGACGATCGCACCGGCCTTCTCATGGGGCAGCGCGCGGCCGGTGAATCCGCTGTTGCCAACCGACGCCTACGCAACGCTGGCCTATCCGCTGAGCGCCCGCCCGGTGGGCTTTGGACGCAATACGTTGTACGGGGAAGCGACTCATTCGATGGACGCGAGGTTGACCAAGACGATCAAAGTGATGCACGAGCGGGCCAAGTGGGTTACCGGGATCGAAGGGTTCAACCTGATGAACCACACTAACTTTGCCCGGATCAACGCGTACTGGACCGGGCCTTCGTTCTCACGCACTGTAGAGGTGGCGCCGGCTAGGCAAATCCAATTTTTCGGTGGTCTCGAATTTTGATCCAAGCACCGAGGGCGAGGCCGACGGCGAGCGCGAGCCAGACGAAGACATCGCCCGCGCGGGTGTAGTAAGTGGTGGTGAAGGCGGTGGAGTATTGCAGCCGCCCACTTGCAACGCGATAGGGAACCAACTCGTCGATGACGCGTCCGGCGGGATCGATACCGGCGGTGAAGCCGTCATTGGTGGAACGCAGAAACCAGCGGGCATTCTCCGCCGCGCGCATGCGGGCCAGCAGTAAGTGCTGGCTGCGGGCGGCGGACTTGCCGAAGTAGCCATCGTTACTTAAGTTAACGAGCACGTCGGCACCCTGGGCGGTGATTGCCCGGACATGGTGCGGGAAGGCGGCCTCGTAGCAGATGAACACGCCGAGCTTACCGGCAGGGGTGGGGAAAACTTTGATAGCGGTGCCAGGCTGAAAGGTGCCTGCTTCTTGCGAAACTTTGCCGACGATTTGATTGAAGACGGGCGGCACATATTCTCCAAACGGAACCAGATTCATCTTGTCGTAGCTGCCTGCGTTGTCCCCGGTGGCGGTGAGCAATTGTGCGGTGTTGAAGGGGTTGCCTTGCGCGTCAAAACGCACGGTGCCAAAGAGGAAGGGCACCGCGGCCAGGCGGGCAAGGCTGGCGACTTGCCCGCGGAACTCGGCGTCGGACTCATAGTAGAGGCTGATCGGGACTTCGGGCCAGAGCAAAAGGGACGGCTTGCGTTTGGAGGGATCGAGCGCCGCGCCGAGGGTGATTCTGGCGAGTTTGTCGTAGGCCTCGCGGACTTGCTGCGAACTTAGGCTTGAGTCTTCGGGAAGGTTAGGCTGAATCACGAGAGCGTTCATGTCTCCGGCCTTGACGTCAGGAAGGGCGGGGAGCAGATACAGCGCCAAGAGTGGGGCGCACCAGATCAATTGGGTTCGTTCGCGGCGGAGGTACCAGCCTGCGACAGAGGCGCTGAGCACGGCGAAAACGAAGCTTACGCCATAGACGCCAAAGATCGGGGCGAGGCGCATGGGGATGCCCATGTCGGTGCCCGCGTTGCCCAGCAGCAGCCAAGTGAAGCCGAGTTCAGCGTGGGTGCGCTCCAGGCCCACCCAGAGTAAAGCGACGATGGGCGGGGCCCAGCGCAGCCCGTAGAGCCAGCCGGAGAACGCTGAGAATACGGCCATGTGCAGGCCCTTGGCGACGGCGAAAAGAACAAAGAGCAGTGTGGCCAGCCAACCGCTCATGCCGCCGTGAAGCGCGAGCGTATCGCGAATCCAGTAGCAGGTGGCACCCCACTGGATGACACCCGCCAGCCATCCGTAAAAAAAGCGCTGGCGATCGGAGGCCTCGTTGGCGGCGGCAATCAGAAGTGGAACGAGTGCGAACGGCGCCAGGAAGCTGAGCGAGGGGGCGGGCTGAATGAGAACCATCAGCACACCGGTGAGGGCGGCGAGAGCGAAG
>JANXUM010000379.1 GCA_025356215.1 Bryobacter sp.
GCCTCGAGCTGAACGATGTATTGCGCGAACAGGTATTACTTGCCGTGCCAATGCAAAAAATCTGCCGCGAGGATTGTGCGGGCTTATGCCCCTCCTGCGGTGAAAACTGGAATCTTCGCGATTGTGAGTGCCAGCCGGTGGACGCCGTTGACCGCTGGGCCGCTCTGCGTGAATTGAATTTGAAGAATTAGATAGAAGGAAAACGAAATGCCTAATCCCAAACGCCGTCACTCGAAGCGCCGCACCTCCACCCGCCGCGCCCATGATGCCCTGGCCAAGCCCATCGGTAGCGACTGCTCCAACTGCGGCGCCTCCAAGCTCCCCCATCGCGCCTGCGCCGCCTGCGGTTTCTACAAGGGCCGCGCCGTTGTCGAAGTTGAAAAGTTCTAAGCGCCCGACTAACGGCGAATGATCACTGTTGCCGTGGACGCGATGGGCGGCGACAACGCCCCCAAAAGCGAAGTTGAAGGAACCCTACGCGCCGTCCGAAGTTTGGACGTGCGCGTAATCCTTGTTGGCCGAGAGAACATCATCCGCGATGAGCTCAACTTGCACGGCAAGTGGGCCCATTTACCTATCGAGATTGTCAACGCTACAGAAGTGATCACGATGGAGGACTCCGCTGGTAAAGCCATGCGGACCAAGAAAGACTCCTCCATTCGGGTCGCTTGCCGCCTGGTGCGCGACGGCACGGCGGCAGGAGTCGTCTCCGCCGGCAATACTGGCGCGGCGATGGCGACGTCCAAAACCGTGCAGGGCATGATCAAGGGTGTGGAGCGGCCCGCTTTGGCTACCGCCTTCCCGACGCTCAAAGGCACGCCAACCGTACTCGTGGACGTTGGGGCCAATGTCGACGCCAGTGCCCAGATGCTGGCGCAGTTCGCCTTCATGGGCTACATCTACAGCCGCGCAATATTCGGTATCCACCGTCCGCGCGTTGGGCTGCTATCGATTGGCGAAGAGGAGCACAAGGGCAACGCGCTCACGCACGCCACCATGCCGCTGCTCAAGGCCCTACCGATTCACTTCATCGGCAACGTCGAAGGACGAGATCTGTATACAGGCTTGGCCGACGTGATTGTTTGCGATGGATTTATCGGCAACGTGGCGCTCAAGGTGAGCGAGGGCCTGGTGGAGGTGTTCAAGCACATGCTCAAGGAAAGCCTGAGTTCCACGATCACCCGGCAAGTCGGCGCGGTACTGGCTAAGAACAGCTTTGCTGAGTTGAAGAAGCGCACCGATTATTCCGAGTACGGCGGCGCGCCGCTAATCGGAGTTAAGGGTGTCTGTATCATCTGCCACGGCCGGTCGAACGCAAACGCGATCAAGAACGCGATCCGCGTCGCGGCCGAGTACGCTGCCAATCGCGTGAACGAGAAAATCGAAGAAGGATTGGCAAGTCTGGGCGAATCCAAGTAAACTGCGTCAGAATCATAGAGACATGCGCCGCGCACTGATTCTCGCCGTGCTGGGCGTTTTTAGCCTGGCAGCACAAAAGCTCGACCCGATCCATTGGGCTCTGGGACCTTTCCCCGCGACCAAAGCGGGAGCCGAAGTCAAAATCCCGGTCAGGGCGCGCCTGGACGCCGGTTGGCATCTGTATTCCCTCACAACCCCTCCACCTCCAAAGCCCACGAAACTGCAAGCCCTCGAAGGCGCATCCTATGAGGTTCTACGTGTCGAACAGCCCGCGCCCATTCGCAAAGTGGACGTCAATTTCCAGACCGAGACCGAGACTTTCGGCGAGGCGGTCGAATTCACGCTGATTGCCAAAGCGCTCAAAGACATTCCCGCTAATTCCCCCGACTTGATTGTCGAGGCCCGCTACCAATCCTGTGACGATACAAAATGCTTGCCGCCGCGCAAGAAGCCGGTTAGCTTTGACGCCACCTTTGCGTGGGATGCCGCGCCGGCGGCCGGAAAAGTGGCAGCCAAGTCCGCTGAATCGAAACCAGCCGCGCCCGCCAAGAGCTTGAGTGAATTCCTGCTCCTCGCCTTCGGCTTCGGCCTAGCTTCCGTTCTGACTCCCTGTGTGTTCCCGATGATTCCGATCACTATGAGTTTCTTCCTGCAAAAGCAGGGCTCGTCCAAGGCCCGCATCCTGCTGGACGCGACCCTTTTCTGTCTCGGCATCGTCGTCCTGTTCACCGCGATTGGCTTTGCTTTGACGGCGATCCTGGGCCCCTTCGGCGTGGTCTCGATCGGCTCCAACGTCTGGGTCAACGGCTTCATCTGCGTCATTTTCTTTGCCCTCGCGCTCAGTCTGCTGGGTGCCTATGAGATCACGCTGCCATCGGGACTACTGACAAAGCTCAATTCGGCCAGCGACGGTGGCGGCATCGTCGGCACG
>JANXUM010000168.1 GCA_025356215.1 Bryobacter sp.
CAAGCCGATCAGCGCGCAAGCTTCGCTGCCGTCGCGCGCGCGTGAGAACCATTCCAAGGGATTCAGACTCCAGGTGCCCATTAGACCGCCTTCTCGTAGACCAGTTTGCCGGAGAGCCAAGTGCGGTGGACGTCGATGGCCTTGTTTGCCGGATCGAATGCAAACTCCACCAGATCGCCCCGCTCGCCGGGGTTGAGGCCGCGAATGCGCCTTCCCACGCGTCCAGCTCGCGCGGCGTTTGTTGTCGCCATCGTCACCGCGTCGCGCAGGCTCAGGCCCGCGTGGCGCATCAGGTTTTGAATGCCAACGTGCATCTTCAAGGCGGACCCCGCCAAACGGGTACCGTCGCGAAGCGTGACGCGGTCGCCGGGATGGAGCGTGACTTCCACTTCGCCCAGCTTGTAGGGACCAGGCGCGCAACCGGCGGGCATGACGGCATCGGTGATGAGCACGCTTCTCTCGATGCCTTTGGCGCGGAGAGCGACCTTAAGAAAGTTGTCCGATAGATGAATGCCGTCGACGATGAAGCTGGCGGTGAGCCGGTCTTCCGCCATCTGATCCCAGATGTAGTTCGGATGGCGCGGCAGCACGGTGTGCGCGCCGTTGCCCAAGTGCGTCGACATCGTGGCCCCGGCCGCAACGGCGTCGCGAATCTGCGCGGTGCTGGCCTTGGTGTGGCCGATGCTGACAACAACGCCTTGGCTGACCACCTCTTCGATGAAGGCGGCGGCGCCGTCGTATTCGGGCGACATCGTGAGAATGCGGATGTGGCCTTCGGCAGCGTCCTGCATGCGCTTCCACTCCTCCAAACTCGGTGGGCGGCAGTGGCGGAGCGGATGCGCCCCGCGCGGGCCATCCTCAGCCGAGATAAACGGCCCCTCGGCGTGGATCGCCTCAAAGGCGTCGCCGTTGGGAAGCTCGCGCTTGGCGCGGGCTAAGTTGCGCAGCGCGCCTTGCATGTCTTCAGCGCCGCCCGTGATCACAGTCGGATAGATCCGCGCGACGCCCGTGGCGAACTGCTCGTCGATCGAGCGGGCGATCTCTTCCAGCGGCGAACGCGGGGAACAGTAGTCGACACCCGCAAAGCCGTTTACCTGGAGATCGATAAAAGCCGGCGCGATCCAAGTCTCGATCCCGGGCGGGGCGGGCGAGATCTCGTCCACCGATTCGATGGCCGCGCCAAAATCGACGCGAATCACATCGCCGCTGCGGTAGTCACGTCCAAAACATTTTTGCGTCATGCTGTTTTATTCACACCTTTGCCACAGCGGCTTGCCGCTAAGTCCATCAAAACGCACGGGAAAAAAGTCGTGCAAAAACAAATTTGCCGCCTAGATTCTCCTTGCCAGAGCATCGGGGCGGCTGCTAAAACTAAGCCTGATCGACGCTGCTCCCTGAAGCTTGCTGGAGAATCTCGGGGGAGGTGGCCAGCAAATGGAAGAGAGCAGCGTTTCGATCAAGTAGACTCTACGGCAAGTAGACTACACGGCAACGGTCTGGGGAACCATTGTCAGCCACCCGAATTCATCGGGTAGGCTTCCATCGACGATTCCGAAAAACTTGCTCTGGATTTTTTCCGTGATCGGACCGCGCTTGCCGGTGCCGATCGTGATGCGATCAATGCTGCGGATCGGGGTCACTTCGGCCGCCGTGCCGGTGAAGAAGACTTCGTCGGCGACATACATCAGCTCGCGCGGGATTCCGCTTTCCACAACGGTCATGCCCAGGCTGTGGGCGATCTTAACAACGCTGTCGCGCGTGATGCCGGGCAACACGCTGGTGGCTAGCGCGGGCGTGTAGATGACGCCGTCACGGATGACGAAGATGTTCTCACCGGAGCCCTCGCTCACCATGCCATTCACGTCCAGGGCGATGCCTTCGGAGTAGCCGTTGGCCTTGGCTTCCATGTTGATCAATTGCGAGTTGTTGTAGTTGCCGGCGCTCTTGGCAAGAGCGGGCAAGGTGTTCGGCGCCATCCGGTTCCAACTGGACACACAGACGTCGACGCCCTGCTCAACAGCTTCGGCACCCAGATACTTGCCCCATTCCCAGCAAGCGATGTAACACTCAGTGGGATTGGCCGAACCGTTGACGCCGATCACACCGTAACCGCGAAGCACGATCGGGCGGAAGTAGCAGCTCTTCATTTTGTTCACTTGAACCAGTTCCACCATGGCGGCGGCAAGCTGCTCATGCGTGAACTTGCTCATGTCCATGCGGTAGACCTTGGCGGAATCAAATAGCCGGCGAACATGCTCGTTTAGGCGAAACACAGCCGGGCCGTTCTTTGTCTCATAGCAGCGTACCCCTTCGAAAACGGCGCTGCCGTAGCTGACAACATGGCTAAGGACGTGGACGGTGGCATCCTGCCAATTGATCAACTGTCCGTTGTGCCATATTTTTTCGGTGGGCTTCATGCGGTTATTATAGCTTTGGACTCCTATGACTTTCAGTAAACTACTCACCATCCTTCTCTGCTCGACAATGCTCGTTGCGCAGAACGCCAAACTCAAAGAGATCAAGCCGGGTTGGAACCTGTTTTCAAAAGACCAGGACGTCCAGATGGGCAAGGAATATGCTCAACAGGTTGAGCAGCAGATGGATGTTCTGCCGGCAGGTCCGCTCACCGATTACGTCTCGCAGTTGGGAAAGCTAGTTGCGGCGCAGCCTCAGGCCAATGGCTTCCCGTATGTATTTAAGGTCGTCAACGACCCCAACATCAACGCCTTTGCCCTGCCGGGCGGACCGATTTTCATCCATTCGGCGGTATTGGTGAACGCCGAGAGCGAGGGGCAGGTTATGGGAGTGATCGCGCATGAGATTTCGCACGTAGCGCTGCGCCACTCCACCAATCAAGTCACCAAGTCGAACGCACTGCAGATTCCGGCGATGATTGCCGGAGTTTACGGACAGTCAAAGGGCGGCATGATCGGCACCTTGACCCAGTTGGGAGTGGGCTTGGGGGCGCAGAGCTTGATCTTGAAGTTCTCGCGCGGAGCTGAAAATCAGGCGGACTTATTGGGCGCGCGGATGATGTCCCAGGTGGGTTACAACCCGATCGAGATGGCGCGCTTCTTCGAAATCTTAGAAGCCAAGTACGGCAAGGGCGGATCGCAGTTTATGTCCGACCATCCGAACCCCGGCAACCGCGTCAAATCGGTGAGCGACGAAATCCTGTTGATGCCCAAGCGCGATTACAACGCGGACACCGGCAAGTTTGAACGAATGAAGATGTTGGCCAAGGCCCTTCCGACACCGAAGAAGAAGGCCGCCCCGGCCGCCGCTGGAGAAGTGCCCAATCAGCCTCCACAGAACAGCGACGGGAGCCGCACCTGGACCGGAGATCGATTCAAGGTCAGCTATCCCGGCGAGTGGCTGGGTTTGGGCGAGCCCAATGGCCCGGCCGTGACGCTGGCCCCGCGTGAGGGACTGAAGCAGGATGCCAATGGGCAGGTGGCGGTGGGCCTGGGCGTCATCATTGCTCACTATGTCGACGACGACGGGAAATTCGACTTTCGCGCAGACACGCAAAAGCTGATCGCGCAAATCCAGCAGCAGAATTCGATGAACCGCAATCAGCAACCGCAAATCAATCAGAACACGGTGAACGGCAAGAACATTTATGTGACGCGCCTGACCTCCAAGTCGCCACTGGACGGCGGCGTCGAGGTGGACACGGTCGTCACAATGGAGCACCGCGACGGTATGCTTTATCTGGTCTTTGTCGCTCCGGAGGGTCAAATGAACGCGGCACAAAGAAATTTTGACAACATTATCAACTCGCTCACGTTACAGTAAGCGTTCGATGTTAGCTTCGAGAGAGTGCCGTACGATGCTCTGCTTTTTGATTTTGACGGGACTCTCGTCGACAGCGAACCAATCCATTACGAATGTTGGGAGATCATCCTCGCCCCCTTCGGCGTGACCCTGGGCTGGGAGGAATATTGCCGATCCTGCATCGGCGTCTCAGACCGAGCCATGATCCTGAAGATGGCTGCCGAGGCTGGCGTCGATTTCGACGAACTTTACGCCCAATACCCGCGCAAGAAGGAACTTTTGCGCGACAGAATGCTGGCCGCTCCGCCCATGCCGCAGGCCACTCGCGATCTCTTCGCCGATCTGACAAAGCATCGCATCGGCCTGGTCACTTCCAGCTACCAGCTTGAGGTGGAACCGGTGCTCGAAACCCTCGGCCTGATGCCTCACTTTGAGACCTTTGTCTATGGCGACCAAGTGGCGAATTTGAAGCCGCATCCGGAGCCCTATCTTGAAGCCGCCCGCCGCCTGGGCGTCAAGAATCCGCTTGTATTTGAAGACAGCGACGCTGGCATGGCCAGCGCGCGGGCCGCCGGCTTTGACGCCGTGCGCGTAGGCCACGCCGATGATTTGGCGGGGCTGGTTCGAGCGCGCCTGTAGCGCCCGCGCCCTGTGATAAGCTCCATAGTCACTATGGATACAGAAGCCACTCAGGCCGCCGGGCCGGTCCGCGCGGAAGACCGCATCACCTCGCTCGACACGCTACGCGGTTTCGCGCTGTTGGGCATTCTGTTGATGAACATCGTTGGGTTTGGCCTCGGCAGCGCATACGATGACCCGACCAACGGCGGTGGGGCCACTGGCATTAACCTGTGGACCTGGATTGCGATGCACGTGCTTGCCGAGGGTAAGATGCGCTGTATTTTCTCGATGGTCTTCGGCGCCGGCATCGTGCTGCTCACTTCGCGAGCTGAGCGGCGCGGGGACACCGCAAGTTCCGCCGACATTTACTACCGCCGCAACCTTTGGCTGGGTGGATTTGGGATCCTGCACGCCTTCCTGCTGTGGCAAGGCGAGATCCTTTATCCTTACGCGCTCTGCGCGCTGGCCCTTTATCCATTCCGCCGCATGGCGCCCAAAGGACTCATCGCCATCGGGGCCTTGATGATTGTCATTGTCGCCGGATTTACGGTCTACAACGGCGGGGAAGCGGCTAAGACGGTGGCCGAGGGAAAGGCGGCGGTGGAAGCCAAGAATCGCGGCGTCAAACTTAGCGAGGATCAGGATAGCGCTCTGAAGAAATGGGAGGAGGTGCGCAAGCATGCCAAACCCTCGCCGGAAGAGATCGAAAAAACGAACAAGCGATGGCGCGGCGGTTTGCTGGATGTATTGAAGATTCGCGCCGAGAGTGTGTGGCGCTGGCACAGCTTGGCCTACTATCACTACTTCAATTTGGATATCTTCAGCATGATGTTACTGGGCATGGCTTTCTTCAAGTTGGGTATCTTTAGCGGAACGCGTTCCTACGGGTTTTACGCCACGATGGCGGGCGTTGGATACCTGATCGGTATCTCGGTGAATTCCTACACGGCTTACACCCGGGTCATGAGTAATTTCGATATCGTAGTTAGTGCTTACACGGGAGTCACTTACGACATTGGCCGGCTATCGGTCGCGCTTGCCCACATCGGCGTCCTGATTTTGATGACCAAGAGCGGCGTCTTCGCTTGGTTAACGCGGTCGCTGGGCGCGGTCGGCCAGATGGCGCTGTCCAACTACCTGACGCACTCCGTCGTCTGCTCGACGATCTTTTGCGGCTATGGGTTCGGCCTTTTCGGGCAACTGGAACGCCACCAGTTGTACTACGTCGTCGCGGGTCTGTGGATCTTTCAGTTGATCGTTAGCCCAATCTGGCTGCGGCATTTCTACTTTGGCCCCGCAGAGTGGGCGTGGCGTTCACTCACTTATTGGGAGAAGCAACCCATGCGCAAAGCCGCCCTTCAGCTAGAAGCCGTCGCGGCCGCTTAAGTCGTCGCTGGACGGTAAGAACCAAACGACACGAGCCCGAGAATCCAGTCTCGCGACCTGGACACCATGGCCGACGACGCGATCACCGACCTCTACGCAGGCTTCACCATCTATGTCCTCATCGAGTTCCGCAACCTGCCTCTATAGCTGACTTCAGCTTATTCTACTGGCGCACTTCCAATTACGGTACACGGCTGTGCCCGATAATTCAATCAGAATTCTGTTGACAAAAACAATCCACGCGATTATGCTCCAGACATAAAGAATCCGGTACAGCTTCTGTTCTTATTTTTAACAATATCGACGCCGGGACTTGCTCAGCTTACGATTGCGGAGTGCAAGGCCAACTGCAACAATACCTATGATCCGCAGATCGATACGATCAACTATAGGAAGGGGCAGTGCGTCACGCATGCCTACGATACCTATCAAGAGTGCGAATACCAAGCCTTTGATCAATATGCGCAATGTGCCCAGTGGTTGTCGCTGCCGTCCTTTATATCCCCTTCATGGCATACGTTTTGGTATTTGAAAGCCAGTGCTGGCCAACTTTTAGAACAGATTTGGCTCATTGCGATTCAACTTACGATGCCTGTCTCGCAGAATTAAATGAAGATAAGCAGATTGGTATAGATTGCTGTAACTCCTATCCATGCAGTGGTGCGACTGCCAGGTCTGGAAGGGAAGTCTTGTGGACGATAAGGCGAGATTATCCAAATCTCCTTTTGCTTTGCGCTGTGCCCTATCGACGCGCGAGCCTTTGTGGCTCTCTGAGTCTTGTGAAATTCTACTGAGGTTAGCCATGTTTAAGAAATCAATATTGCCATTCCTGTTAGCAAGTTCGGTCTGGATGAGTGCTCAGTCCACTGGGCATATCGAAAAGGCGCTCGACAATGTCGACGCGATGGTTTCCAAAGGTGAATATTCGGACGCTGTCAAATCAATACCGAATATACA
>JANXUM010000461.1 GCA_025356215.1 Bryobacter sp.
TTCCCCGATCCGGCGGTGGATCAGAAGCTGGCGGCGACCAAGGGCAAAGCGACGGCGGTACTTGCCGGTGGCTGTTTCTGGTGCACCGAAGCGGTATTCGAAATTATGGACGGCGTCGACGACGTCATCTCCGGCTATGCCGGCGGCACCAAGGAAACAGCGATGTACGACATCGTTTCCACCGGGCGCACCGGGCACGCCGAATCGATCCTGATTAACTACGACCCGTCGAAGGTGACCTACGGCCAGTTGCTGAAGATCTTCTTTGCCGTCGCTCACGACCCCACGACACTCAACCGCCAAGGGGCGGACCGCGGGCCGCAGTACCGCAGCGAGATTTTCTATACCGACGCCGAGCAGAAGAAAATTGCCGAGGCCTACATCGCGCAGATCAACGCGGCGCACGTTTTGAAGGACCCGATCGTGACGATCGTCGCACCGTTGGAGAAGTTTTACACGGCCGAGTCCTACCACCAGAATTACGCCGTACAGAACCGCAACAATCCCTACATCGTTAACGTCAGCGACCCGAAGGTTGAAAAGCTGAAGAAGCAATTCCCGGGTTGCGTCAGAAAGAGAAAGTAATCATGCATTCGACCAATCGACGCACTGTATTGATGGGCCTGGCGGCAGCGCTGGGCCTGAAAGGGGCACCCAAGAAAGTGAAGATCGTTGACTTTGACGCGGCTGGCAAGAAGACCGCTACGGCGGAAGTGGACCAGATCGTTAAGCCGGAGGCCGAGTGGCGCAAGCAATTGTCCGGGGCGGAGTTTGAAGTCACCCGGCAGCATGGCACGGAGCGGGCTTTCACCGGCAAGCTGAACAAGAACTATGCCGACGGTTTGTACCGCTGCATTTGTTGCGACACGGCGCTGTTCGATTCGAGCACGAAGTTCGACTCCGGCACGGGTTGGCCGAGTTTCTACGCGCCAATCGCCAAAGAGAACGTGAAGGACATCGTCGATACCAGCTACGGCATGCGTCGCGTTGAGAATCTTTGCGCTCGTTGCGACGCCCACCTGGGACACGTGTTTGAAGACGGCCCCAAGCCGACTGGACTGCGTTACTGCATGAACTCGGCGTCGCTTAAGTTCGTTCCCCGCCAGAAGGTCTAGAAGCCGCACTCACAATATCGAATCGAGATTGCCCAGGGCGTTTGCCAAACGCGCCTGGGCAATTTGTTTGGCGTAGAGGGCGCGGATGGATTGCTCGTCGGCCTCGGCCAGATTTGCTTGCGCAGTGGTTGTATCGGTGGAAGTTGCCAAGCCGGCCTCAAAGCGCAATTTGGTCAGATCCAAGGTCGTTGCCGCCGCTTGGCGTTGGGCTTCGGACTCTTTAGCGATGGCGACGGCCGCGTGCAATTCTTTGCGCGCTTGATCGGCTTCCCGGGCGATCTGCAGATCCAGGCGGCGCCGGGCCTGCTCGGTTTGGCGCAGACGAAGCTCGGCCTTGGCGATGTCGGCCTCAATCCTACCGCCGGTGAAGATGGGAATGGTCAGGGTCGCGCCGATTTGGTAGGTGCTGAGCGACTTGTCCGGGCCTTGGCCTTGCAAGCCCCAATCGCCAACCGCGCTCAGCTTGGGCATCCGTTCGCGACGGGCCGCGTTTCGCAATTGGGTCTCGACGGTCGATTGTGAATCGAGAGCACGCTGGGCGGGGCGCGTTTGGGCGGTGCCTGGATCGCCGCCAATGAGGGGCGCGGCGAGGTCAAGCGAGTCGGTCTGCGGTAAGCTCAACGCCTCTTTCAGACTCGACTCGATCCCCTGCGCGTCGCGATCGGCTTGCGCCCGCAAAATCCGCTCGGCGTACATTTGCTGCGCATTTCGCGCGATGTCCAACTTGGAGGCACCGCCGAGCGACTCCCGATCGCGCGACTGAGTTAGGAGGGCGTCAGCCGCAGCGATGCGGGCGTCGGCGGCCGCGATACGCGACCGTGCTTCAAAGAGCTGGAGGTACAGTTGAACCGCAGCCAGACGAATTGCCTCGCGGGCGGACTCTGTATCCCACCTCCTCTGCTCGCTTTGAAGCTTTCCCGCTTGGATGCTGGAAAGTAGAGAAAGATCGAGTATCGTTTGCGTCGCCTGCGGGCGAAGGTTAAAACTCCGATAGGGGCCCACACGTGATGGGAAGCCCGGGAAGATCAGCCCGACGCCCTGCAAATTGGTTGTTTGATAAGCGCCCTGGACCACTCCGTTGATTTGGGGCCGGTAGGCCGACTTGATGACGCGTTCATTGGCCTGGGCTTCCAGCATTTGCAAATGAGCGATGGCGACCGTGGGCGCTTGGGTTGAGGCCAGTTCCACCGCGCCTCTCAGGTCGAGGCGGCGCAGTTCCGCGTGGCAGGCCAGCGCGCCCGCTAAAAACAGGGTGAATCTATACATGGAAATTTCTCTACTTGGTATGGATGTAGGTGTCGACGCGGAGGCCGACGGGCAGGGTTTGGCCTGGATCGAGATCCACCAGGGTTTCCAGCACTTTGCGGTCTACGCGCTCGGTGGGTTCGTCGGTGGTGATGTTTTTGCGACCCAGCAGGCTACCGATGCGGGCCACCCGCCCGTGGAACTCTTGAGTGCCGTAGGCGGCGGCGCGGATGACGGCAACTTGCCCCAAGCGGATCTTGGCCACGTCGACCTCATCCACATCGACGCGCACGCGCAGCCGCGAGGTGTCCCCAAGCACCAGGATCGGATTGTTAAGCGACGTCGACACGCTCTCGCCCGCCTGCTTGTGCCGGCGCAGGACCGCGCCGTCTATGGGCGAGCGAATGATGGTCTTGGACAGCATCGATTCGGCCTCCAGCAACTGGGCCTTGGCGCGCTCGACCTCGGCCTCGGCGCGCTGTATGTCTTCGGCGCGCGTCTCGTCGCGCACCAGGGCGACGCGCTGGCGCAGCGCCTCCACACGCGCGTCGGCGGTGCGGACGTCGCGGTCCACCAAATCGAATTCGGCATGTGAGATCGCGCCGCGCTCAAGAATCCGCTGGCGGCGCTCGCGCTCAAGCTTGGCGTGATCGAGCGACGCCTCGGCTTCGCGAAGCAGGGCCGCCGCCTCTAGCCGCGCCTCCGGGCGCGAGCCGGTGCGCAGACGTTGCAGTTCGGCATTGCGCTCCTTGATGGTTGCCTCGGCCAAGCGCACGCGGGCGATGAAGTCGCTGTTGTCCAACACTGCGATGACTTGGCCCCTGCGCACGGCTTGACCTTCTTCGACGGGAACGCTAGCCAGCCGCCCGTCCAATTGCGTACCGATTTGAATGTTCTCGCTGATCGCCTCGACGCGCCCCGGAGCAACGATCAGGCTTGTATCCAGTGTCTTGACCGCCGGCTCGGTTTTCCCGGCGGCCTTGGTCGATTTCGATTGGAGTATGGAGTAAGTAGTCAAAGCCAGCCCGGTCATTACGGCGACCGTCAGAATCTTGCGGTTCATGCGAATTGCGCCTCCAGCGCGTTGGGTTGTAAGTTGCGGTTTTCCGATGACGCGATCCGCCCGTCGGCGATGTGAATGACTCGGTCGGCGTATTCGTCCACGCGCGGGTCGTGCGTGACGACGACAACGGCCCGTTTGCGCTCGCGTGCCAGTTTTGCCAGCAATTCCAAAACGATCTTGCCGCTCTCGCTGTCCAGCGCAGCCGTGGGCTCGTCGGCGAGAATGATGGGCGGGTCCCCAGCGAGCGCGCGCGCGATGGCTACCCGCTGTTTCTGCCCGCCGCTCAAGTTGGCCGGGATGGCGCGTAGTTTGTCCCCCAAGCCCACCAGTTGGAGTAACTCGACCGCGCGCAGACGTGCGCGCTTGCCGCCAATGCCCTGTAAGTTCATCGCCACTTCCACGTTCTCTTGCGCGTTGAGCGCCGGGAACAAATTGAAGCCCTGAAAGATGAAGCCGAAGTTCTTCAATCGAATGTCCGGGAGGTCACGCTCTCGGACACCCACAATTTCGCGGCCAGCGACGCGGATGCTTCCCGAAGTGGCCTGCAGAATGCACCCCATCGCCGAGACGAGCGTTGTTTTGCCCGATCCCGAGGGTCCCATCAGCACGAGAATCTCTCCTGCGTGAACGTCGAGATCGACGCCGCGCAGGGCGTGTACGGCCGCGTCACCCGCGCCGTAGGTCTTATACAAATCACGAATTTCAATCACGGGTTGCGTCATCTTTTAACCTCGAAAGACCATGGCCGGATCGATGCTGGTCGCCTTGCGGATGGAGATCGCACTGGCCGTGAGGCACATCAGTATTGTCATTGCAAAGATGCCGATGGCCGTCTCCAAAGGCAGCAGAATTGGAACGTTGGAGCCCTCTGTAGCCAAGCTCACCAGCTTGGCCGCGCTGATGCCGAAGGCGTAGCCGAAGACCGCGCTCAGGGCCGATTGGCTCAAGATCACGCGATAGATGTGCGAGTTTCGCGCGCCGATCGCCTTGAGTGTTCCAAACTCGCGGATGTGGTCTATCGTTGCGGAGTAGATGGTCTGGGCCACCACGACGATGCCGACGATCAAGCCCAAGACCGCGCCCATCAGCGTCGTCGTGCCGGCCCCGGTGGAGAAGACCCAGTAGTTCATCGTCTTCTGCCGCAGTTCTTCGCGTGTGTACACGTCTACCCCGCTGATGGAGCGCTTGAGATCCGCCTGCACGCGGGCCACGTTGGCACCCGGCTTGGTCTTCACCAGCAGAAACATCGTCTCGTCGTTGCCCAGACGCTGGTAGTTCTGAGCGTTCTTAAAAGACGTGAATACATAGGGTGCCGTCGTAAAGCTCAGGATGCCCCGCGTCAAGCCCACCACCCGCGCCCGGCGACCGAAGATTTCGACAGAGTCGCCGATGCCCTGAATGCCGAGTTTGGGCAGGTAGATTTCGTCAACAAAAACGGTATCGTCGTTGCGCAACTCGTTTACGTCGCCCGCGACAATATCGTAAGGGCCACCCAAGCCGCTGCCGGGCTCAAAGCCCACCACCTGCACCGATTCCTGCGCACCGGTCGGTAGTTTCCAGACCACAAAGAGCAGGCTGTACTTGGCCACTTCCGCCACGCCCGGCACGGCAAGCGCGCGAAAGCGCCGACTCTCAGGGATCGGTGCGCCACCGTTTACATGCGGAATCTCCGGGGCGGCGATAAACAGATCAGCCTCGTTGCGGGCGACGATGTTCGAAGAGGTTTCGAGAAAGCCGAGGAAAAGGCCGAATTGAACGGCAATCAGGACCAGAGCGAAGACAATGCCGGTGAGCGTGACGATCAGGCGGACTTTGTCGTGGAAGAGGTTACGCCAAGCGATTCGAAACATAAATAAGTTCAGTAAATGAACAACGTTCATAATAAACTAGTCGTACAGAAAATGCAAGCAGTGTATAGAGCGCGCCAAGTTTTTCGGAAACTGATCGAAGAGGGCAGCCGCTCGTTACAGCCCGGAAGTTAGCGGAAGAGTAAGATTGTCGACACGGCCGTCAGCGCAATGATCGTGCCTTCGAATACCTTTGGCGGAATCCGCACCACCACCCACTTGCCCGCCAGCGCTCCTGCGAGGGCGGCCGGGGCCATCATCAAGCCAAAGACAAGCGACTGCCGGCTGATCAGCCCCTGCCAGACATAAATCGGCACTTTGACTAGGTTGATAAAGAAGAAGAACCAGGCGCCGGTGGCGACAAACTCTTCCTTGGGCAGACGCTTACTCAAGAGGTAAAGACTCATCACCGGTCCGGCGGCGTTGGCGACGGTGGTGGCAAAGCCGGCGGCGACGCCATAGGGCAATGGATGCGCGGCCGGCGCGCTGTCGGTGGCGCGGTAACGCCGCCATAAGTAGAGACAGAACATGACGAGGATCACCGTGCCGACGATGGGCCGCAGGCTGCGCTCGGGCAGCGACAGCGTCACCGCGCCCGCCGCCATGCCGATCAACACCCACGGCGCCAGCGAGAAGAGCTTGCCCGCCGCCGCGTGCCGCCGCCAATAGTAGACCGCAAACAAGTCCGCAAAGCAGAGGATTGGCAACATCCACCCGGCCGACTGCCGCGCGTCGCCGACGATCAACACCATCACCGGAACGGTGAGGATACTTAAGCCCGGCACGCCCGTTTTGGCGACACCAACCATAAAGGCGCACATGGCACCGGCGGCGTATTGCCACAATGAGAGTTCAGGCACTGTTCCGCATTATCCCAACACCTCTCATGCGCGCGCTCCGGGCAGAACTGCGCCCACTGTTGAAACTCGCGATTCCCGTCATCCTGGCCGAGCTGGGCTGGATGCTGATGGGCGTCGTCGACACGATCATGGTGGGCCGGTTGGGGCCAGAGGCGGTGGGCGCTGTGGCGATGGGTAACATTCTGTTTCACACGGTTGGGTTGATCGCGTTCGGCTTGCTGTTGGGGCTCGACACGCTGGTCGCGCAGGCGGTGGGCGGGGGCGATATCGACGACGCCAACCATTCCCTGCGCCAGGGTCTTTGGCTGGCGCTGTTCTGCTCGCCGCTGCTCTTGATCGCGATGTGGATGCTGGTGCCCGTGATGCGGCATTGGGGTGTGGACTCGCGCGTGATGGATCTTGCGGACCCGTTTACGGTCGTCCTGGCCCTGAGTGTTTTCCCGATTTCCTTTTACACCGCGCAACGGCGCTACCTGCAATGCCTGCACGTTGTGCGGCCTGTCACAGTGGCGCTGCTGAGCGCGAATCTCGTGAATCTGGCGCTGAATTGGCTTCTCATTTACGGGCGGCTTGGCGCGCCGCGAATGGGCGTAGTCGGGTCTGCCTGGGCAACGGTGGGCGCTCGTTGTTATCTCGCAATTTTTCTCTATTTTGTGTTGCGCTTGCGCGAGGGTCGGCGCAGCACGGGCCTCTTCCACTGGGAAGGCCCCGATGGCAAGCGCTTGCTGGAACTGCTGCGTTTGGGCCTGCCTTCGGCCTTGCATATCTTTCTTGAGATCGCCGTCTTTGGCGCCGCTACCGCGCTGGCCGGGCGCTTTGCGCCGGTTGTGTTGGCAGCGCACGAGATCACGCTCAACCACGCCGCGCTGGCCTATATGGTGCCGCTGGGGCTGTCCAGTGCGGCGGCCGTGCGCGTGGGCAACGCCATTGGCGCGGGGGATCGGGCGCAGGCGCGCTTGGCAGGCAACACGGCGATCGCCGCCAGCGCCGGCTTTATGACGCTGTCAGCCGCCGTGTTGTTCTTGTTTCCGCGCGCTGTGCTGAGCATCTACACGTTGAACGAGGGCGTGATTGCCGCCGCCATGCCGCTGCTGTTCTGGGCCGCCGCGTTCCAGGTCTTCGATGGAATTCAGGCCGTCTCCAGCGGCGCGCTACGAGGGCTGGGCGATACGCGCGCCGCCGCCGTCGCCAGCTTCACCGGCTATTGGCTGATCGGCCTGCCCCTCGGCGCTTGGCTGTGTTTTTCATTGGGCTACCAAGTGGCGGGGCTTTGGATCGGTTTAAGCGCCGGGCTCGCAATTGTCGCGGGATTGTTATTGACCCGCTGGGCACGCTCCTTCGGATAACCTAGGTCCATTGTGGCGGCGAGCAAAAAAGAACTGTGGGAGTTTCTGGTGGCGCATTCCCGAGAGGATCTTGCGACTTGGATCCTGGGCGTTTCCGCTTCGTCAACCGATTTCAAGCAGAGGCTGGAGTTTTACGCCGGCACGCATCGGTCACCGGCCGCGGCGATGGCGGCCTCGCGCGAAGCGGTAAAAGAATTCAACGCGCTCATCCGCGCGCGGCGCGCGTTAAAGCCGGCGGAGATCGTGAAGCCGACGCTGTTTCTGCTGGAAGCGCTCGACGCCTGCGTCGCCCATGGCTATCGTGAGGACATTCTCGAGCTGATCCAAGCGGCGATGCAAGCGCTGGATTCTTTGATCGCGAAAGTGTCGACGCGAAACTCCCGGCTGGACACTTTGCAGCAGGAGTTTGCCGTACTCCACCTGCGGGCCGCCGTGATTCTCCAGCCCGATCCCGTGCAGCTTGCCGAGCGGATTTACTCACTGAGCGAGACGGCGATCGGCGACATATTCGGCGCCACTCTGACACCCTATGCTGAACTGCTTGGCGCCGCGGGCTTGGCCCGCTTCCGAGAACTGCTTCAACCCACCTTCCAGATCGTCGTCAACAACCCGGAGTCCGCTCCCCGTCCGCGCCGCGAGCAGCGCCTGTTTTTGAACCGCCGCAAGATGCTGTTCGAGTGGGCCATGGTGACACAGAACGTGGATGAGCAGGTGTCGATCCTGGTCTCGATGGCCAAGCAACCCGGCGAGATTCTCACGCTGGCCGGCTTTCTCGAAGCACAACAGCGTCCGATGGACGCCCTGAGCGCGGTGTCCAACGCCTATGCCCGCAGGCCCAGTCCGGAACTCGCCAAGTATTTGGCTGAACGGTATGAGGCCCAGGGTCAACCCGCCGAGGCGATTCCCTATCGCTGGTATCGCTTTGAGCTGGAACCGGACATCGAAGAATACGACGCCCTTCTGGCGACGGCTGCCCTGGCGACGCAGGCCAAGGCCTGGAGTGAGCGGGCCTTTCACTTTGCCGAGGTTCATGCCCATCGATTGCACGTTGAACTTTTGATGCGTGCCGAACGCGTGGGCGAGGCGCTGGCCGCCGCGCGGGCGAATGGCGCGCCGATCCAGACGTGGTCGCGGTTGGCGGCGCTCCACGAGGCTACCGATCCGCACACGGCGATTGGTCTGTACTTCGATTGCGCGGACTTTGCGATTCAAGAACTTCGCCGCCCTGAGACTTCCGCGCCTAGCGGTTTTATCGCCAACGCCTGGCATCTGGCCAGCGATACGAGCACCTTTCAAACCTTCAACGCGCGATTGCGCTCGTTGTTTGCCAGTGAGGAAGTTCCGCGGGACTTGGGCGGGCAGTTGGAGGCGGCGGGGATTCCCGTGGGGAAGCTGCTGCGATGATGAGCCGGCGAGCCTTTGCCGCTGGCGGCTTGTTGAAGTTGACCCACATCGCCGCGATGGCTCAGGCCGACGGCATTTCGGTTGCATCTCGCAATCCCAGTGGACCGGAGGTAACTTCCGCCAGCGTCGAGGTGTGTGCCGGAATGCTCAACTTTCGAATCCTCGAAGTACAGTGGGGCGAGGTGGACTGGCGCGCATCCGATCTAGGCGTTTGTCCTATCCCCGGTAGCGAAGCTTGCCCTGCGTGCCGAACGCTACACTATGGCCTAAGCCCGGTCGGCGGGCGTTTTTTCTTCCATGCGTACCCTATCATTCGTCCTCACTCTTTGCTTGTCTCTGGCGGCCCAAGCGCCACCCGCCGCCGCACCGCCATCGGAACAGCATGAGTTCACACTCGCCAAGTTCCGCACCGAGAGCGGCGTCACTCTGCCCGCCGCCAAAGTCGTTTATGGCACCTACGGCAAGCTGAACCCCGCGAAGGACAACGTGGTTCTGTTGCCTTCTCACTACATGGCCAACTTCCACGGCTACGAGTGGTTGATTGGGGAGGGCAGGGCGCTCGATCCCGGCAAACTCTTTCTCGTATCGACCGAGCTATTCGGCAATGGCCGCTCCTCCTCGCCCAGCAATACGCCTGAACCGTTCCACGGCCCGCGCTTTCCGGTGACCACCATTCGCGACAACGTTGAGGCCGTTCGCCGTCTGCTGGCCGAGGATCTGAAAATCACCCATGTCCGGGCGATCGTTGGATTTTCGATGGGGGCCGAGCAGGCCTTCCAATGGGCCGTCAGCCATCCTGAATTTGCCGAGCGGATCGTGGCCACCTCGGGTACCGCCAAGTGTCATCCGCATGGCGTGGTGCGGCTTGAGGGCCAGATCGCGGCGCTGACGGCGGACCCAATGTTTGCTGGCGGGGATTACACCGCCCCGCCGCAAAAGGGGCTTGAGGCTTTCGGTACCGTCTGGGCGGCTTGGCTCTACTCGCAGGAGTGGTGGCGGCAAGAGCTTTGGCGTCCTTCGCGGCCAGCGGGGACCACCTTCAACCAGGTGCTGAGTAGCTTCCGGTCTCGCTTCGCTGGCGGGCGCGACGCGAACGATCTCATTCTTCAATGCCGCACCTGGGCACGGCATGACGTGGGAACGACGGCGGGCTTTGACGGCAATCTTGAGCGCGCGCTTCGATCGATCAAAACGCCGATCCTGTATATGCCGTCGGAAACGGATCTTTACTTTCCGCTGACGGACGCCCGCTATGAGGCCGCGTTCATACCCCGTGTGACCTTGACGCCAATTCCTTCTCTTTGGGGTCACACCGCCGGGGCCGCCAGCAACCCGGCAGACGCGGCTTTCCTGAACCAAGTGATTGGCAAGTTTTTGGCTCCCTAAGCGATGTCCAGGAGCGTTCCTGAAGTATCGCCCCCGCCCAAGCAATTGAGCGATCAACCCCCCTTGACTGGTTCCGCGCGAGCGAATACTATCTGGAGATACCGCCTTCATGAGTTTGTCTGATCTCCCCAGGTCAGAAGCAGAAAGGCCGTTGGGCGTACTGTCCTGGCGGCCTTATTTTTTTTGCCCGCTATCCTAGTACTTTGACTCTCTCCGGCCCCACGCTCCTTCGCCAGATCAGCCTCAGCGCCGCCGTGGCCCTTGTCGTCTCCAACATGGTTGGCACCGGCATCTTCACGACGCCCGGCCTTCTGGCGCGCGACCTTGGCGACCCCAAGCTGTATTTCGCCATCTGGCTCACGGGCGGCGTCATCGCGCTGATCGGTGCGATGTGTTACTCGGAGTTGGGCGTGAACTTTCCGTCTTCCGGCGGCGAATATGTTTTTCTGACCCAAGCCTACGGTCCGGTCTGGGGCTTCATGACTGGCTGGACCAGTTTTGTCGCCGGCTTTGCCGCGCCCGTGGCCGCCACCGCGCTCGCCTTTGCTGGCTATTGCGGATACTTCTCGCCCGTGTTCATGCCGAACAACGTCTACTGGCGGGCTGGCAGCGGATTGCTCAGTGTGCAGATTGGCGGCGCTCAGATTCTCGCCTGCGCCACAATCGGTGTCTTCACCATTGCCAACCTCTATGGCGTGCAGCGGGCGGCGGCGCTTCAAAAATTCCTCACCGGCTTGAAGCTTGCCGTCATTGCAACTTTTGTTTTTCTCGGCCTTACGGTCGGCAACGGCAGTTGGGCTAACTTCACTCTGCCGGCGCTGCGTGAGTCTTCAGTCCCCATCGCGTCACAGTTTGCGATCAGCCTGTTCTACGTCTATGTCAGTTACTCGGGTTGGAACGCCGCCACTTACATTGCCGAAGAAATCCGCGATCCCGCCAAAAACCTTCCCCGCGCCTTGATGATTGGCGCTGCGCTGGTGACGATCCTTTTCCTTCTTCTGAATCTTGTCTACGTCTACGCCGCTCCGCTCGGTGCGATGAAAGGTATCGAGACCATCGGCGCCCTGGCTTCGTCCCGGCTTTTCGGCTCGCAGGTGGCCGGCCTGTTTAGCGCGTTGATCGCCATCGCGCTGCTGGCGATGGTGAATGCGATGGTGACCGTGGGGCCGCGCGTGGTTTACGCCATGGCCCGCAACGGCGCATTCTTCGCCGCCGCCGCCAAGGTCGATCCGCACTGGCGGACGCCGATGCCCGCCATCCTGATGCAAGCAGTCGCGGCGATGCTGATGACGATGACCTCACTGCCTTCGCTGTTCTTTTTCATCGGGTTTACCCTGAATTTCTTCTCGGTGATGAGCGTCGCGTCGCTGTTCCACTTTCGCCGCCGCCCTGGATGGAAGCGCTTGGCGCCCGTGTCTTTCCTGTGGCCCCTGCAGCCCGTCGTTTTCATTCTGGTGGGTGTCTGGATGACGATCTTCGGCCTCACTCTCGAACCTAAAATCGCAATCGCCGCCGCCGCCATCATCGGCGCGGGCGCGTTCTTTTACCAAAAGCAATTGAAAGGAGCCGCGGATTGGCAATCATCCTTGACGGCAAAATGATCCGGGACCAGATCCTGGCCGAACTGAAACCGCGTGTGGCCGCGTTCGCCCGCGCTCCGCAGCTTGTAGTGATCCTCGTTGGCGACAACCCGGCAAGCCAGGTCTACGTCAAAAACAAAATCGCAGCCTGCGAAGTGCTCGGAATTCGCAGTCAAAAGTTGTCGCCGGCCGTATCGATCACGACGGAGCAACTGCTGGCGACGGTCAACCAACTCAACGCCGACCCCGAAGTGCACGGCATCCTGGTGCAGTTGCCACTGCCTCCGCAAGTGGACGCAATGAGGGTGCTGGAAGCCGTCGCCCCCGGCAAGGACGTTGACGGTTTTCATCCCGTCAACGCCGGCAAGTTGCTCTCGGGAGCACCCGGCCTGCGTCCCTGCACCCCGTCGGGTGTGATGGAACTTTTGCGCCGTTACGATATCCCGATCGAAGGCCGCAAGGCAGTGGTCGTTGGGCGCAGTGAAATCGTCGGTAAACCCATGGCGATTCTTCTTTTGCAGGCCAACGCCACCGTGACGATTTGCCATAGCCGAACGTCCAACCTGGCGGAGGAGTGCCGACGCGCGGACATTCTCGTGGCCGCCATCGGCCGCGCCGAGTATCTTGGCGAAGAACACATCCAGCCCGGCGCGGTCGTCATCGACGTGGGCATGAATCGCGTCAACGGACGCCTGACGGGCGATGTCGACCCGGTGGAGATGGCGCGTCTGAGCTCCGCCTACACACCTGTCCCCGGCGGCGTGGGGCCGCTGACGATCGCGATGCTCATGTCCAACACGGTGCGGGCGGCCGAGCAGGCGCAATGATCCAAGTGGGTCTCACCGGCGGATTGGCCACCGGCAAGTCTTCGGTCGGGGAAGAACTGGTCCGCTTGGGTTGCCATCTGCTCAAGGCCGATGAATTGGGGCATAAGTTGCTCGAAAAAGACGGCCCCTGCTACGAGCCCGTGCTGGCCGCCTTTGGCCGGGCGATTCTCGACGCGGGCGGCAATATCGAGCGCAAACGCCTGGCGATGGTGGTCTTTAACGAAGGCGGCGCGCTGGAAAAATTGAACTCCATCATCCATCCTGCCGTCTTTGCTTATGAGGCGGATTGGCTCAAGAATGTCGAGCGACAAGAGAGCCGCGCGATCGCTATCGTGGAAGCGGCCATTTTGATCGAAACCGGCAGCTACAAAAATTTCGATAAGCTCATCGTCACTTGGTGTCCAGA
>JANXUM010000521.1 GCA_025356215.1 Bryobacter sp.
CCTGGAAAAACCGCAAGCTCGCCGACATGAAGCTCTTGCTCGACGGGGCCATCGCGGCCCTCGGCAAGGTCGGCCTCATCCTCAACGTGGAACGCGTCAATCTCGACGCCGTACTCGCCCTCCTCCCCTCTCTCAAGGGCCCCACCGTCTCCCAGCTCTCAGACCCCAACTGGGTCGCCGTTCACACCATCCTCGAAGAGACCACCGTCCGCACCATCATCCCGCGCCTCAAAGAAGCAGGCGGCCAGGGCATCGTCGAATACCCCCTGAACAAGGTCATCCTCTAATGCCACTTCTTCGCATCCTTCCGCGCACCAAAGCCGCCAGCCTCCTCAAGCGGCGCCAAGTCCAGCTCGATGACGCCATCGCCGTCGTCCGGCCTATTCTTGAAGCCGTTCGCAAAGACGGCGACAAAGCCCTCATGGCCTACGCGAAACAATTCGATAACCTCGATCGCAAGTCTCCCCGCGTCTCGCCGCAAGAATGCGAGCAGGCTGCTAATTCCTTAACACCGGCCTTCGTCAAGGCCGTCAAAACCGCCGCCGCCAACATTCGCGCCTTCGCCAAGCTCCAGCTCCCCAAGGCCGCCAGCGTCGAACTCACCCCAGGCCTCCAAGCCGGCTACATCGTGCGCCCCCTCGACACCATCGCCGCCTACATCCCCTCGGGCCGCTATCCCCTGCCCTCCACTTTGCTGATGACCACGCAGCCCGCTCAGGTCGCCGGTGTTCCGAATATCTGCGTCACCTCGCCGCGCTTCGTGCCTGAGATCTTCGGCACGGCTCACCTGCTTGGCGTCACCAACACCTTCCTGCTCGGCGGCGCGCACGCCATCGCCGCCTTCGCCTACGGCACCCGCACCGTCCCCAAAGCCGATCGCATCGTCGGCCCCGGCAACATCTACGTCGCCGCCGCCAAGAAGCTCCTCGCCGGAGAAGTCGGCATTGACTTTGTCGCCGGTCCCACCGAGATCCTCATCATCGCCGCCACAGGCAACCCCAAGTGGATCGCCGCCGACATGCTCGCCCAGGCCGAGCACGATCCCGATTCCGCCGCCATCCTCCTCACCCCTTCCGCCAAGCTGGCCCAAGCCGTGGCACTCGAAGTCGACGAACAACTCAAGACCCTTCCCACGGCCAATGTCGCGCGCCAAGCCATCAAACGCAACTCGGCGATCCTCATGGTCGACTCGCTCGAAGAAGCCTGCGAACTGTCCAACCGCTTCGCGCCCGAACATCTCTCCATCCCCAGCAATAGCCTCTTGAAACACTTGAAACACGCTGGCGGCATCTTCATCGGCCCCCACTCGCCAGAGGCAGCAGGCGACTATGCATCGGGCCCCAACCACGTCCTGCCCACCAGCGGCGCCGCGCGCCTGCGTGGCGGCCTCTCCGCCGCCGACTTCGTCAAGGTCATCACGACGCAAAAGTTCACCAGCGAAGCGCTCGCCGCCCTCGCCCCAACGATCACGACGCTCGCTCGCGCCGAAGGGCTAGAGGCGCACGCGCGGTCCGTCGAAGCGAGGTTGCGCTAGTGGACTTCCCCCAACTCAAGCCCCGCCCGGCCATCGACAAGATGGCCGCCTACCACCCGCCCAGCGCCGGCCGCGCCGGCAAGCTCCGTCTCGACTTCAACGAGAACACTTCTGGAGCCAGCCCCAAGGTTCTCGCAAAGATCCAGGAGGTCCTCAGCGCCGACGCCCTCACCGTCTATCCCGAATACACGACCGTCCTGCCAGCGCTGGCCAAGTTCTTCGAGGTCGCCGAAGACGAACTCGTCCTGACCAACGGAACCGACGAGGCGATCCAGGTCCTCATCAACGCCTATATCGACAACGACGACGACGTGGTGATCCTAACCCCCAGCTACGCTATGTACCGCTTCTACTCAGAAGTCGCCGGCGCCAAGGTCCGCACTCTGCCCTACCGCAAAGACACTCTCAAATTTCCCGTCGACGAACTGCTCGAAACGATCACCCCGGTCACCAAGGCCATCCTGATCTCCAACCCCAACAACCCCACCGGCACGGCGATCAAGCGCGAAGGCATCGAACGCATCCTCGACGCCGCCCCGCAAGCAGCCGTCCTCATCGACGAAGCCTATTACGAGTTCTGTGGCATCACCATGCTGCCCTACCTGAACGAATACCCCAACCTCTTCGTCAGCCGTACCTTTTCGAAGGTCTACGGCATGGCCGCCCTCCGCGTCGGCTGCCTCTTCTCCTGCGCCGACAATATGGCGGCGATCCACAAGTCGCACTCTCCCTATTCGGTCAACTATCTGGCCGCCATCGCCGCCAAGGCGGCCGTCGAAGACACAGCCTTCCTACGCAACTTCGTCACAGAAATCCTCGCGGCGAGAGAGGTCCTCACGGCAGGTATGGAGCGTATCGGAGTCCCCTACGTCCCAAGCCAAGCGAACTTTGTCCTAATGCACGTCGGGCCAAAGGCGCAACAGATCTGCGACAAGCTGAGTGCCGAAGGCATTCTAGTCCGCAACCGCAGTTATGAAATCCCCGGCTGCGTCCGGGTAACAGTCGGCACCCAAGACCAAACCCGCCGTTTTCTGGCCGCCTTCGAACCCCTCTGGAAGGCCATCCAATGATTAAGCCTCTCCTCGTTTTCGACATGGATGGAGTCCTGGTGGAGGTCAAAGAATCCTACCGTGAGTCGATCCGCGCCACAGTGCAACACATCACAGGCAAGACCCCAGATCACGAAACGATCCAAACTTACAAGAACCAGGGCGGCTGGAACAACGACTGGAAACTAAGCCTGGAACTCTGCCGAAAGGAAGGCCACGACCTTCCATACGAGGCAGTGATCGAGATCTTCAATCGCTACTTCTTCGGCCACGACGGCGTCCCCGGCCTGATCGAGCGCGAGCGCTGGATCGACACTACCGGCGTGCTTGCTCGCCTCAACCAGCGCTACGACTTCGCAGTGTTCACAGGCCGCCTGCACGAAGAAGCCCAAATCACCCTTCGCCGTTTCGCACAGCATCTGAACTTCATCGCGGTCCTGGGCGACGACAACGTGGCGCATTCCAAGCCCCATCCCGACGGCCTCAACCAGCTTGAAGCCGTCCAGAAGATCTCGTACTATCTCGGCGATACGGTGGACGACGCCAAAGCATCCCAAGCCGCAGACGTCCCCTTCATCGCCATCACCGCCCCGGGCGGAGACTTCAACGGCCTCCCCGTCGCCCACGCCATCCACTCGATCAACCAACTGGAGTCCATCCTCTAACATGCGCACCGCAAAAATCGAACGCATCACCAAAGAAACCCAAATCCGCGGAACCCTCAAAATCGAGGGCAAAGGCAAGTACACCGTCTCCACCGGCGTCCGATTCCTCGATCACATGCTTGAGCTCTTCACCAAGCACGGCGGCTTCGACCTCACGCTTCAAGTGACAGGCGATCTCGACGTCGATCAACACCACTCGGTCGAAGACGCGGGTATCGTCCTCGGCCAACTTTTCTCGCAAGCCCTCGGCGATCGCAAAGGCATCAACCGCGCCGGCTACTTCGTGCAAACCATGGACGAGACCCTCGCTGTCTGCGCCGTCGACCTCGGCGGCCGCCCCGCCCTCGTCTACAAAGACTTGGTCAAAGTCGTCCACGTCGGAGACCTCCAGACCGAGCTACTCATCGATTTCTTCGACGGCTTCACCCAGCACGCCAAGGCCAACTTCCACGCCAAGGTCCTCTACGGTCGCTCCAACCACCACAAGATCGAAGCCATCTTCAAGTGCTTCGCCCGCGCCATGAAATACGCCTGCTCCAAAGACGCTCGCCTGAAAGGCCAGCTCCCCTCCACCAAGGAGCTCCTATGATCTCGATCGTCGATTACGGTGCCGGAAACCTGCGCTCCGTCCAGAACACCCTCGCCGAACTCGGCGCCACCTATAAGGTCATCGACACCCCGGAGGCCGTCCTTGCCGCGGACCGCCTGGTCCTGCCCGGCGTCGGCCACTTTGGCCAGCTCATGGGCTCGCTCGATCTGCTGCGCCTGCGCCAACCAATTCTTGAAAAGATCGCCGGCGGCACGCCCTTCTTTGGTATCTGTCTCGGTATGCAAGCCCTCTTCTCCGGGTCGGACGAAGCCCCAGACCAGCAGGGCCTAAACCTCTATCCCGAGCGCATCCAGCGCTTCCCCGCCACCGCCCGCGTGCCCCACATGGGCTGGAACTCGCTCACCCCCAAGCCCGGCGGCAAACTTCTCGCCGGCCTGACGGATCCGATCTACGTCTACTTCGCCAACAGCTACTACGCCCCGCCCGTAGAGGCAACGTCGGCCACCTGCGAATATCAATTCCCCTTCTCGGCCGTTATCGAAAAGGACAACATCTACGGTGTCCAATTCCATCCCGAAAAATCCGGCCCCGTCGGTCTCAAGATCATGGCTAACTTCCTGGAGCTTGCCTAAACCATGCTCGCCAAACGCATCATCCCCTGCTTGGACGTCACCGCCGGCCGAGTCGTCAAAGGCATCAACTTCGTCAACCTGCGAGACGCCGGAGACCCCGTCGAGCTAGCCGAACGCTACAACGAGCAAGGGGCCGACGAGGTCGTCTTCCTCGATATCACCGCCTCCTCGGATGAACGAAACACCATGGTCGACGTGGTCTTTCGCACCGCCCAGCGCGTCTTCATCCCCCTCACCGTCGGCGGCGGGGTCCGCGAAGTCCGCGACGCCCGCCGTATCCTCGTCTCCGGCGCGGACAAGGTCAGCGTCAACACCGCCGCCGTCCACCGCCCCACGCTCATCACCGAGCTTTCCAACGAGTTCGGCGCTCAGGCCGTAGTTCTCGCCATTGACGCCCGCCGCACTCCCGATGGCCGCTGGAGCGTCCACACCAAAGGCGGCCGCTTCGACGAAGAGATCGATGTCGTCGAATGGGCCCAAAAGGCCGAAGCCCTCGGTGCCGGCGAGATCCTCCTCACCTCGATGGACACCGATGGCGTCCAGCAAGGCTTCGATTGCGCTCTCACCCGCGCCGTCAGCCGCGCCACCCACATCCCCGTCATCGCCAGCGGAGGCGGTGGCATTCCCGAGCACTTCCTCGAAGTCTTAACCGACGGAGAGGCTGACGCTGCCCTGGCCGCCAGCATCTTCCACTACGGCACTTACACCGTAAACGACCTCAAGAGCTTCCTCGCCAAACACAACATCCCCGTAAGGAATCACCCATGATCGTCCCTTGTATTGACCTCCAGGACGGCAAAGTCGTCCAACTCGTCCAAGGCCGCGAGAAAGCCCTCGAAGGCGAAGCCCCCCTCGTTATGCTGGAGCGTTTCTCAGCCTTCCCCGAGATCCAGGTCATTGACCTCGACGCCGCCATGGGCCGCGGTGCGAACGACGCAATCGTCGAACTCCTTGCAGGCCGGGCCAAGTGCCGCGTCGGCGGCGGCGTCCGCACCCCCGAGCGCGCCGCCACGCTTGTCGCCCAAGGTGCCGCGCAAGTTATCGTCGGCACCGCCGCCTTCACCCCGGTGCTCAAGGACATCGCCGCCGCCGTCGGTAAGGAACGCATTCTCGTCGCTCTCGATTCCAAGTTCGGAAAGATCGTCGTCAAAGGCTGGCAAGAGGCGACAGATCTCACCGCCGTCGATGTCATCAAAGAACTCGAACCCTTCTGCGGTGGCTTTCTCTGTACCTATGTAGACAAAGAGGGCATGCTCCAAGGCACAGACCTGAATTGGTTCGCCGAACTCCGCGCCGCCACCTCCCTACCCATCACAGCGGCAGGAGGTATCACCACCGTCGACGACATCCTCGCCCTCGACAAGCTCAAAATTGACTCCGCCCTCGGCATGGCAATTTACACCGGCCGTCTAAAACTAGAGGATTTGAAGGAGCTACCGATAAGACCCATGTAGTGAGCATCATTAGTAATCTCTTTCAAAAGAGCCCCCCCGCAGATTCTATGTCGCTGGCGAACCAGTTCACCAGCCTTGAGTGGATCGAAGCCACCCGCGACGCCGCACTGCAACTGTGGCGCACCAGCGTTCTCTCGATGAGTGAATCGATCCCCGCCGCCCCCAAGCAGATCTGCGAGCCTCACCGTCGAGGCCTTAGACAATTGGTCGACGAGATGCCAACCAAGCCCGCCCCCAACCAGTTGGATCAGCGCAAGGCCAAAACCTCCGAGATCCTCAAGAGCTATGGGGCCCAGATGGGCACCTTTATCGATTCCCAAGAGCGCGAGGCCAAGGCCGTCCTCACCTCGGTCGCCCAGATTACCGAGACGCTGTCAGGTCTGGATCAGCGCTACGCCGTCCGTCTTCAAGGCATCACCAAGAAGCTCCGCCTGCTCGCCACCTGCAGCGACCTTACCGAGATGCGCAGCCGGCTCAATACCGAAGTGACCCAGCTTGAGAAGTGTGTCGAAGAGCAACAACGGGATACGCGTTCTGCCGTGAGCCGCCTCAGCGAAGACATCAATACCAGCGAGCTACGCCGGCAGCGTGGCATCCCCGGTCCGGGCTCCGAGCACGCCTCGGACAGCCTCCTCGCCCTCGATCGCGCCATCTCCGGGTGGGACCATTACTGCCTCGTCCGCTATGACTTCAAAGACCGCAACGGCAACGCTCCAGACCCTGGCGCCTGGAAGACCCAAGAGGCGGGCCTGCAAGAGGCACTCCCAGAGCGCGTCGGCCATCCCGTCCGGGTCGTCGTGCCCAAGAGCGGCACCCTGCTCGCCGCGGTGCAGTGCCAACTGCTTGAGTACGCAAGCCAAGCCGAGTCGATGGAGCGCTCTCTGACCCAGGCCAGCGGCTTGGCCTGCAAGTCCCGCGTCGTTGAACCCCTCCGCGGCGAAGCCATGCGCGAAGCCATGGCCCGCCTCGAGAAAGCTGGTTAAACCATCATGCTGCGCTGCGCCCTCTTCACTCCCAACTCCGAGGCCCGCGAAACCCTTGCCCTCGCCCTTGAAGACTCCTCCGGCTTACTCTTGCTCAAAGCTTTCGATGGCTTTCTCGAACCAGAGCCATTGCTCGATTACATCCGCGCCCACTCGCCTCAGATCTTGTTCTTCGACATCAGCCAGGGCCGCGCCCCGCTAGTGGAGGCCGCTCTGCTGCTGAAGGCCAACCAGCATACCCACCTCATCGCGGTCGACCGCACCCTCGACGCAGAGGTCCTGCTTGAGCTCATGAACATCGGCGTCCGCGAGTTCCTCCGCTTCCCGCTCGACCCATCGAAACTCGCCGCCACGCTCAGTCGCATCGAGACCTTCATCGCCAACGCTCCTGAAGACCGCGAGTCCTCCGACATGCTCTTCAGCTTCCTCCCGGCCAAGCCCGGCGTCGGCTGCTCGGTCACCGCCCTCCATACCGCCCTTGAGCTCGCCCAGCGCCCACATAGCCGCGTCCTGTTTGCCGATCTTGACCTCAACTGCGGCGTGAGCCGCTTCCTGCTCAAGATCGCCAACCCCTTGGGCATCCGTGACGCCATCGCTCGTATCCCCGAGATGGACGACGGTCTCTGGGCCGAGATCAAGTCCAACGTCGAAGAGCTCGACATCCTCCCGGCTGGATTGATCGATCCGCAAGTCGAGATCGACGCCTCGCGTGTCCGCGCCTTGTTCGAGTTCGCTCGCCGCCGCTACCGCATCGTACTTGCCGATCTCAGCGGCACCATGGAGCCCTTCTCCGTCGGCGTGCTTCAGCAGTCCAGACGCATCGTCCTAGTCGTCGAGCCAGACCTCGCCGCCGTCCACATGGCCCGCGAAAAGATGCGCTTCCTCGAAGGTCAAGACCTTCACGACCGGGTCAGCCTCGTGGTCAATCGCTGGCGTAAGGATGCTCCGCTCACTATTGCGGATATCGAGAGCGTGCTCGGCGTCGCCGCCGAGATCACCATCTCAGAGGCTTCAGACCAGATCTACAAGTCCGTCATGCGTGGGGGCGCTCTCGACCCCGCCTCCACCTACTTCCGCGAGATTGCCGAACTGGCCGGATGGCTCGCCTCTGAATCAGGCGTCAAACACCGCCCCGCTCAGAAGCGCAAGGTCGAGTACTTCTCCTTGATCCCCAGCCGCTATTCGCTCACTCGGGTTTAACCAGTTCCGCGTAGCCGATCTGCCCATTCAGCCTCTCGTCTGGCCGCGCCACATCGCCGCCGCCAAACCAGATCCGCGCCAAGCCACCTTCCACCAACACCGTGGCATCGCACACCACGGCTGAGTTCCAGGTTTGGCCTCCGCGTAACACAGGGCCCTTCAGCTTCTCCCACCCGACGCCATCCTTGGACACCGCGTAACCCAGTGCTCGCCGCTCCTGCCGATCACGCCCCGTATAAAGCATCACCCACCGCCCGTTGGCCGCGAACACAGCCGGCTCCCCAAGCCCGTTCTCATCGAAATCTCCAGCGCCACCAAGCTCCAGCAGCGCGCCCCGCGCCTTGGTCCATTCGATTCCGTCGCGCGACTTCGCCACGCCCAGGCGTTGCCGCCTCGCCCTGTCCTCACCGAGATAGAACAGGTAGAGTTCGCCGCCGGCGGCGACCAGGTAGGGATCTCCCAGGCTGATCTCATCCCAACTCATCCGCGGCCCCTGCGTCAAAACCGGTGCCGGCTGCTTCGTCCAGGTCCTGCCGTCCGCCGACTTGGCGATGCCAATTACGGTGCGGCCCTTCTCGCCCGCCTGATACGCATACAGCAAGCCCGCCTCCGTCGCCACAGCACCACCGTTTGCCGCGATGTAGGTGCCTTCCCAAACCGCACTAGGACTCAAGACCTTGCCAGCGTCGCGCCACATCACACCATCAACCGAGGTTCCGAGTGCTGTATGCCAGCTCTTGCCGTCAAACACAGAGTAGAGGTTCAAGAACTCACCGCGCCATTTCACCACCGACGGGTTTAAGGCATCGATCCACGACCCGCGAGCCACCGCCGGCTCCCGTTGCACCCGCCATTGCAAATCGATGGGTGGCCCCGCCGGCGCTTGCGGCAATGCGACTGCGCCATAGCGGGCGCAGGAGCAACAAAGTAGACTGATCGCGGCGACGACCCTCATAGCGGGATGCGAATCCGTAAAGTAGCCCCATGCCCGGGCCGGCTGCTCGCAACCATTTCGCCGCCCAGACTGCGCACTCTTCGCTTGATGCTACCGGGACCGATCCGCAAGGCTTCCAGTTCGCTCAAGTCGTAGTTGCCGCTGAATGGAAAGCCCGTTCCATCGTCCTCAAGCTCGATGTGCAGCATCTCTCCTTGCTTGGTCAACGAGATCGCCACGCGCGACGCCTTGGAATGCTTCTGTACATTATTCAGAGACTCGCGCACGATCTGCAGCACCTCAAGAAAGCTTTCCGGTTCGCCAGTCACTTCTTGACTTGAGTAGCTAGCCGAGATGCCCGTGTCCTTCTTGAAGTTGTCCACCAACCTGCGGATCGCCGTCGAAAGGCTTTCGCCCTCCACCTCAAGCGGCCGCATGCCGCGAACAAAGGCCCGCAACTCCGCCACCTGGCTCCGGCATACCGATTGCAAGTCCTGAAGCTCGCGCAGTCCGGTCGCCAGATCGCGGCTCAGCATTTGCTGCACGACACTCAAGCGCATTTGAAAGCTGATAAAGCTCTGCAAAGGCCCATCGTGAAAGTCGTCCGCGATCCGTTGCCGTTCCGTCTCGCGCAGCTTCTCGGCCTCTCCCCGAAGCAACCCAATCTGGAATACCGCGTCGTTTAGGTGGTCACCCAAAACTCGTTTCTCTAGCGCCAAGGTGCAAGCGAGAATCCCCGCCAGCATCACCAGCGGCTGGAGGATATCGCCCTGGGCCGGCTTTAATAACAGAAAGAAGCCTTGGCAGAGTACCAGCACTGCGAAGACTTCGCGCCAGGAATGCAGGATCGCCGCTTCCAACAGGAGATAGACGTAGAAGAGCGAGTTAAACCACAGTGTCTGGTCAGCGGAATAGTGAGCGAAAACGAGAAAGATAACGACGTCGATGCCCATGCTCAACATCGGTGGCCAGTGTTGTTCCACATCCCGCCACAGCAATGCCAGCAGGCTATAGATCGTGAATGCGGAGGCCAACAACATGATTGGCAGAGGCAGGATTCTCACCGCAGCGCTGCCCACGGCGAGGAAGGCCAGGGCCAGAATGGTCCGAATCACTGCCAGGCTCTGCCACCAGAGAGGAGACAGATACTTCGGTTCGGCTGTGACCCGGTTCGTCATCGTTGCGTTTATCGCCTGTAGAGGAACAAGGTATGACTGCGCCCCTCGGAGTCTTCCATTGTCTCTATTTTCTCAGCCTTCCACTCAGTGAACTCAAAGTCGTGGCAAACCACTCTCGCCCCGCGCTTCAGCATTTTCTCAAGCACCGGAGACAGCTTGATATTCGTAATTGGCAGGAGGTAAACCGTGACCAGATCGGCATCCGAGTAGTCCTGCTTGAAGAGGTCGCCTTCGATGATTTTTGCTCCGGACTCCAGCCCAAGCTTGGCAATCCGCGCGCGGCTCTGCACGACGAGAGCGTGGTCTAGTTCCACGCCAGTGGCTTTGGCGCTGTACTTCTGCGCGCCCAGGATCACAATTCGACCGTCGCCTGAGCCGAGGTCATAAAGCTTCTCGCCCCGCTTCAGTTCGCCCAGTTTGAGCATACGATCAACGACGATCTGGGGCGTCGGGTAATAAGGCGCGGCCCGCTCGGCGGGCTTGTCGTGGTCTTGAAGAGCCAGGAGGAAGAAACAAAAGAGCGTCCACATCTCGGGTTACCGGATCGGCGAGTATGCGAGCGGGCTGAGCATCGAGTTGGAGATGTTCGAAACAACCTCGCCGTCGCTCACGCCGGGCGTCGACTTGAGCTTGTCCCAATCCGGGTGGCTTACAAACTTCTTCCAGTTAGCCTCGCGGGCCGCAAGATTGTCGTACCAGAGCATATAGGTGAGATTGGGCATGTTGGCGCCAAAGATGGTCTCGCCGAAGAAAACCGGGTTCAGGCCCGTCTTGCGGAAGATCGCGATCTCGCCCGTGTTGAACATTCCGATCTTTTTGCCGAGCGAACCAAAGTTGTTGGACTCATAAGTCCGAAGCTCAAAAACCCTTGCCGGCCTGCCGGCTTCAGTTGCGGGCATCTCGAGGCTCGGGAGCCCGTCAAAGCTCCGGATCAGGCTTGTCTCGATCCGCACATAATCGAGTGCGGCGGGAATCTCCCAGCTTGCTTCGACCTCAGCGAGGCTTTTGAACTCGGTTACCTGGAGCACCAGGGGGCTGGCCTGCCCGATGAGGTTGCCAAAAAAGCCAACCTTGGCCACGCCCGACTTCCGGAGGGTCGGCAAGTAGGTCCCCGCGAGGTAGTCGTTGAGACGTTTGGACATCCCGTCGGTCGTGTTGCGCAGCTTGTAGTAGCGCAGTTCGATCAGACTGTTCGACTTCTTCTGGGTAGTCTCAAAAGCGGATGCGCTCAAGGCACCGGCAGCGGCAAGAAAGAAACGGCGGTTCATTCATGCCAATCGTACAACGGGCTAGGCGGCGGTTGTGTCGTAGACTTCGCCGAAGCGGCGCTCACGGCTGCGGAATTCTGACACGGCGGCCTCAAGCTCACGTTCGCCAAAGTCGGGCCAAGCCACGGGCGTGAAATGGAACTCAGCGTAGGCGCACTCCCAAAGCAGGAAGTCGCTCAGACGCTTTTCGCCGCCAGTGCGGATGAGTAGGTCGACATCGGGGCCGAGGGCCTGGCTGATGTCTTCGCGATCAGCCCCGGGCCGCAGAGCGGCGAGAAGCATGTCGCGCGAGGAATAGTCGATGGCGATCCTGACCCTCAGCCGGCGGCCGGCGGCGGTGTCGCGCTCGGCGCCTTCGATGGCGGGGACCAGATTGGAAGGGAGGCGATCGCGCCGACCGATGAACTCGAGGCGAACCCCATTGGCGCGGCACTCGGTCACTTCTTTTTCGATGAAGTGGCCAAGTAGACGCATTAACCCGTTCACTTCCTCAGCCGGGCGCTTCCAGTTGTCGCTAGAGAAGGCGTAGAGGGTTAGAGTCTCGACACCGAGCGAGGGCGAATGGCGGATGACCCGGCGGACGCTTTCGGCACCCTTCTTATGCCCGGCCAGACGGGGCCAGCCAAATCGCTTTGCCCAGCGACCGTTGCCGTCCATGATGATTGCGACGTGCAAGAGTTATTTCCCCTTCGGCTTCATCGCCTGGATGAGCGCTTCCATATGGTTGACGTACTTCTCGAAGGCTTTGCGGCCGGCTGGAGACAGCTCGTAAGCCGTCTGCGGCCGGCGCCCCTCGAAATACTTACGACAGGACACGTAGCCCGCGTCCTCCAATTTTCGAGCATGAATGCTTAGGTTTCCATCGGTCAGTTCGAGGATTTCCTTCAGTTCGCCGAAGGTTAAAGTCTTGGTCGCCGCCAGGGCGCTGACGATCCCCAGGCGCACACGCTCGTGAATCAACTGATCAAGATTGATTGCGGGCTCGATCATCCGCAATGCGCCGCTCTTAGCCGCCATGCTTCCTCCCAATCCACAGACCAAAGCCAAGATGCAGACCGCCGAAGCCCGCCGCGAGGATGTAGTTGCGGTAGTCGGGCGGCAAAAACAAACCCAATGCTCCAAGAGCCATGAAACAGAGCCCCATAACGGGGACGGCACGGACGCTGAAGGTTCCGCCGGTGCTGACACCGGCACCGTAGAGAAGTAGCCACATGCCGGGCACCTCGCCGAAGTGATTGACCCGAGCCGAGGCGGCCGTCAGGGCGGCACCGGCCAAAAGTGGCGGAGCAAAGCCAAGTGCGAAGCGGCGGGCGGGCTGCGACAACAGCGAAATACCGGTCTGGCTGGCCTTGAAGATCATCGCAATGAAGCCAAGGAGGATGGCCGCCATACCCTCAGCGGTCCAGACCGCCAACCAGCCCTCTTCGGTTTGTGTCCGGCCACTCAACCAGGCCGCGACCAGTGCTGAGACACCCACCAAGGCCATGCCGTAGCCAGGCAGAGCGGTAAAGGAGGTCGTCGTCTCCATCGTGGAGCGGATGAACTTGATATTGTCGAGCGCATGCTCGTGCATGTCTGCGCGCTGTCCCATGCAGAAAGTGTAGAGTACTTTACACTACAAAGCAAGTGACATTTGATTCCCGATTTCCCAATCGGGCGGCAGGTAGGGAGTGGCTTTACGACTCAAGCCCACCTGTTGGCGAATCGACTCAAAACGCGCCTCGATTTCAAGATGATATTCGCGTCCCGGGCGGGCGGCAGCTTTATAAGTTGCTTCGTAGCGGCGAGCGAGGTCTGGATGGTCGCGGCGCAGGTAATCGAAGAAGACCTCGCGAGTCGGGCTTTTGAGGAACAAGACTCCACCGCCGAACCAGAGCGCGCCGGCGGCTTTGGCAGCGGCGGCGATGGCGGCCAAGTCGGTCTCGGCGTCGTTGATGCCGGGGAGAACGGGGGAGGCGACGACTCCACAACGGATGCCCGCCTCAGCCAGTGATTTGACGGCGACGAGACGAAGGTCTGGCCTGGGGGCTTTGGGTTCAAGGCCGCGCGCAAGCTCGGCGTCCATTGTTGTAATTGTGAAGTTAACGTAGAGCAGGTTGCCTTTGGCAACGCTTTGCATTAACTCGATGTCACGAGAGGGCAAGTCACTCTTGGTGGTGATCCAGATCTTGCGTCCATTCTCGTTGGCGAAGGATTCGAGGATGCGTCGGGTGAGTTCGTAGCGGCGTTCGGCGTGCTGATAGGGGTCCGTCGCGGTGCCGATGGCGATGGCTTGCGATTTCGGGATGCGGCTCAGTTCGCGGCGGAATTCGCTGGCGTTCCAGACTTTGGCGAAGATGCGAGTCTCAAAATCTTCAGGCTCGCGCAGCTCCATGAATTCGTGCGTGTAGCGGGCATAGCAGTATTGACAGGCCATTTCGCAGCCGCGGTAGGGGTTGATGGACCACTCGAAGGAGTGCCGCCCGTCTTTGACGCGATTGATCCACTTACCGGTCGCAAGGTGGCTGTAGGTGACAGTTCGCTTGGATTCAAGAAGCGGTGCCGCCGCAGCCGCCTTGGCGATGCCGGTGAGTTGCATAGGGAGATTGCATTGATATTCGCTCTTTCTTCGCCTATTGTCAAGAGGTTCGCGCCACTACAATGAAGGTGGTTGAAACTATGAGAGTTAGCGTGATTTTACCGGCTGCGGGAATGGGAACGCGGATGGGCAAGACGTCGAAGAAGCAGTTTCTGCAATTGGACGGGTCTCCGATCCTGATCCACACATTGCGTCGCTTCTCGAAGGTGGCGGATGTGAACGAGATCATCGTGGCGTGCCGCGTGGAAGACATGGCGGACGTGCAAGGAATGCTGGAGGGCGCGCACATCGATAAGGCGGTGCGATTGGTGGAGGGCGGGGCGTCGCGCCAGGAGAGCGTGGAACACGCCTTGGCGACCATTGACGATAGCGTCGATCTGGTGGCGGTACACGACGCGGTGCGGCCCTTTGCCGACCTGGCGATGATCGAGAAAGTGATCGCTGAGGCCGCCGAATGCGGGGCGGCGATCGTCGCGGTGGTGCCGGTGGACACCGTGAAGCAAGTGCACCTGAACAAGATCCAGACGACGATCTCGCGCGACCGGCTAGTGCTGGCGCAAACCCCGCAAGTATTCAGGACCAGCCTGCTGAAGCGTGCGTTTGCCAAGGCCAAGGAAGATGGGTTTATCGGCACGGACGAGTCGAGCCTGGTGGAACGGTTAGACCAAATCGAGGTGCATGTCGTGCCGGGTAACGATCGCAACATCAAGATCACCAAGCCGAGCGACCTTGATCTGGCCAAGCATTTTCTGGCCGAGGGGCACGAGAGCTAGGTGGAGTACGAATACCGGTCTGGCCTGGGCTGGGACTCGCATCGCACGGCAATCGGGCGGCCGATGATTCTCGGCGGCGTCACAGTACCGAGCGAGTTTGGCCTCGATGGGCATTCCGACGCCGATATTTTGTTGCACGCGATCACCGACGCGCTGTTGGGGGCTTTGGCTCTGGGCGATATTGGCATGCATTTCCCTGACACGGATTCGCGTTGGCGAGGCTCTGAGAGTATGCAGTTTTTGTTACACGCGCATTCGCTGATCGCCGATCAGGGGTTTGAGATCGTGAATCTCGACACGACGGTCATCCTCGAGCGGCCGAAGCTGAAAGACTACCGGCTGACGATCCGCGAGAACATTGCCGGGCGGCTGGGGATCGACCTCGACAGGGTGTCCGTAAAGTTCAAAACGGCGGAGAAAGTTGGGCCGGTGGGCGAGGGCAAGAGCGCGGAAGCGCAGGCGATGGTTCTGTTACGCAAGGCGGTTTAGCGATGGACGAGTTTCGGGCGCGAGTACTAATTGTTGACGATGAAGAGAACCAGCGCCGCGGGTTGACTTCGCTGGTAGGGGCTTGGGGCTACGAGGTACGGCAGGCGCAGCATGGCGAGGAGGCGCTCCAGGTACTGGACAACTGGCCGGCTGAGTTGATGGTGACGGACATGATGATGCCAGTACTGGACGGGCCAGGGTTGCTGGCGAAACTGCGGGAGCAGCCGAGCCCGCCACAATCGATCGTGGTCACAGCCTTTGGGAGTCTGGACGTTGCGCTGAAGACGATTCATGACCTGGGCGCGTTCTGGTTTCTGGAAAAGCCGATCGACCCGCAGGCGCTGAAGTTGTTGCTACAGCGGGCGCTCAGCGCGCGGCGATTGAGCGACGACAAGCGGCTGCTGGAGCGGCAGTTAAGCTACGGCGGGCGGCTGGGCGGGTTGGTGGGACAAACGCCGGTGATGCAGGAGCTTTACGGCCTGATCCAGCAAGTGGCGCCGAAGAAGGCGTCGGTACTGATCTCGGGGGAGAGCGGAACCGGTAAGGAAGTGGTAGCGCGGGCGATTCATTCTTTGAGCCCGCGGGCGCAAGGACCGTTTGTGGCGTTGAACTGCGCGGCGCTTCCCGAGAGCCTGATTGAAAGCGAGTTATTCGGGCACGAGAAGGGCAGCTTTACGGGAGCGCTGGAGCGGCGGGCTGGCTGCTTTGAGTTGGCGCACCGGGGGACGCTGCTGTTGGATGAGATCGGTGAGATGCCGGTGTCGACACAGGCTAAACTGCTGCGCGTACTTGAGGATGGGCGGGTGCGGCGGCTGGGGGCAAAAAGCGAGTTGGATGTCGATGTGCGGATCGTGGCGGCGACCAATCGCAGACTGGAAGATGCGATTCAGAAGGGCGTGTTCCGGGAGGATCTGTACTACCGGTTAAATGTGTTCCGTTTGGAACTGGCGCCGTTACGGCAACGCCTGGACGATCTACCGTTGCTTTGCGAACACCTGATACATCAGATGAACGAGAAACATGGAGTGAAAATCTCGGGCTTGGATGAAGCCGCCACACTCACGCTGCGGCGTATGGCCTGGGCGGGCAACATCCGGGAGTTGCGAAACGTACTGGAAAGAGCGGCGATTCTAGCTGGGGAGGGCTTGATCCGACCGGCGCATCTGCCCACGGGAACGGGTAGCGTTGCGCCAGCCGCAGTGTCCAACGATCCGGAGTCGATCACTGTGCGCGTGGGCACGACGGTGGACGAAGCCGAGAAGGCGTTGATCGTCAAGACACTCGATCACGCCAAGCAGAACAAGACGCGTGCGGCCGAGATTTTGGGGATCAGCTTGAAGACGCTGCACAACAAATTAAAACTCTACGGCGGCGATGACGCTTAAGAGCCGAATCCGATTGACGATCGTGCTTCCGCTAATGGCGGTGGCGGCGGGATATTCGCTACTGAGCTTGCTGACGGTAGCGACGGTGCTGTTTCGTGAGGCATCCGAGCGGGCGATGTTGCTGGCAAGCCAGGCACAGACCCTGCTGGTTCAGCGGGTGGAGGGATACTCCCGGCAAAGCACGCCGACGGCGACGAGCGAAGATACCGAACGGCAATGGACCGAGATGGCCAGCCGGGATAAAGCGCTGTCCAGCCTGCTGCGCGACACGATGGCGTCCACGCGGACCGTGGCCGAGATCGACATCGAGGGGCGGGACCGGATTGTCGTGTCGAGCTCAAATCCGAACAATATTGGAACGGCAGGGCGGCGGGCCATACCGATGAAGGCCTGGGAACAACAAGGACGGACGCGGCAAATCTGGCAGGTATTGATGGAGCCGGTGGAACTGGAGACGGTCATCACCCTGGGCTTACCAGAGACGGGGAAGCCGCTGTTCTCGGTTCGTGTTCTGGTGTCGACCGCACTGCTGAGGAACTCACTTGAACCGGAGATCAAGAACCTGCTCTTCGCATTGGGGATCTCGTTGCTGGCGGCGCTGGCGGTGGCGGTGTTGACGGGCAACCTGGTATTCCTGCCGATGCGCCGACTGGGAGACGCGATCGACAGAATCTCGCGAGGCGAAGAGATCTCGCAGCCGGAGACGCAGGAGGCCCAGGAAGTCCGCATCGTCGAGAGCAAGCTGAACATGCTGGGCGAACAGGTGCGTGGGGCCAAAGAAGACCTGGAGCAGATGCGCGGCAACGTGCGGGATCTAATTGAGCGCATGGAAGACGCGGTGCTGCTCTTCGATCAGGACGAGAAGTTGGTGAACGCGGGCCGGGCCGTGGAAAAGTTCCTCGGGCGCGGGCGATGGGAGCTGGCGGGAGCGCATATCGAGGAACTGTTTCCCACAGGGACTCCGGCAGGAGACCTGATTCACGGTGCCATTGGATTGCGGCAAAGTGTGAGCGGCGCAGAATTGACGCTGGGAGGGCGGCGCATCCACCTTGACCTGGACGTGCTGGAGACAAAAGGCTTTCTGCTGACCATCCGGGACGCGGACGCCAAGCTGAGCATTTCAAACCAATTGAACGTATCCGAGCGCTTGAGCGCTCTGAACCGGCTAACCGGTGGGGTGGCGCATGAGATCAAGAACCCATTGAACTCAATCGGCCTGCATCTGGAGATTCTGAAAGAGCGCATCGGCGGGGGCGACGCGATGGCTGTGGAAGAATTGCGGATCTTGCGGGATGAGACGAGAAGGCTGGACCGCGTGGTGAAGACCTTTCTCGATTTCACCAAGCCTGTGGAATTGAATTTGGCTCCGCTCGATCTGTTTGAACTGATCCATGGGCTCTTGCAATTTCTGATGCCGGAAGCGCAAAGCCGCAAGATCGAGATCGAAATGGAGTGCGATGACCACCCGGCGATGATCCGCGGCGACGCAGACCTGTTGAAGCAGGCGGCGTTGAACCTGGTGCGCAATGCGATGGAGGCCATGCCGGAGGGTGGAGACTTGCGAGTGCGGGTATTGAAGCTGACCGGACAAGTATTGCTGCGGATTGAGGATCAGGGGGTGGGGATCCCCGAGGCCAGCCGGGAGAAGATCTTCCAACTCTACTTCACGACAAAAACTGCGGGCAGCGGGATCGGCTTGGCGGTTACGTACAGAGTGGTTCAGTTGCACAATGGGAGTATCGATTTCAGCAGCGCACCGGGAGAGGGTACCGCGTTTGAGTTGCGCTTTCCGGAATTGACCGAAGAATGACCGGAGGAGCGATGAGTTGGTGGAGATGGAGGAGCGGGACTTTGCTGGCGGCGAGTTTATTGCTGCAGCAGGGGTGTCTGTTCAAGAAGGCTCCGCGCAAGGCGTCGATCGTGATTCCACCGTCGCCGCCGCCTGGGCAACCGCAAATCATGGCCATGCCGCCGCAACTGCCGCCGCCTGAGACGGTGCCCCCGCGGCAAGCCGCGCAAGAGATCCCGACGTTGCCGCCGCCGACCTCGCCCAGCAGGCGGGTGACGCCAAGAGCGGCCCGGCGTCCGGTGCCAGCGGCGGTCGGGAACCCAGGCGTGAATCCGCCGCCAACGGAATCAGCGCCCCAGGGGCCAGGCTTGGCGAACCCGCCGACATTGCAGCCAATCCTTGGGTCGGAGGAGACGGTGGAGCGCAATCGGCGGATCAATCAGTATCTGGAGCGGACCCGCGGCGTGATCGCGCGAGCCGAGCGCTCTAACCCAACATTCACCGAGCGTGAACTGATCGCGCAGGTCCGAACGTATGTACAGCAGGCCGAAGAGGCCCGCCGCGTGGACTTGGTGCGGGCCGAGAATCTTGCCGAGCGGGCGGAAGTGCTGTCGCGACCGCTGGTGAAATAAAAAATGCGTCCGGCGCGAGGGATGCGCCGGACGCGGAGTCAAACCAGCCAGACCGTTGGAACGGAGACTGACGGCCGACTAGTTTGAGGGTCGGGTGGTGGAAGAGGTTTGGGTTTCGGCCTGATCGGCGGAAACGAAGACTTTCATCTCGACGCGGCGATTGAGCTTGCGCCCGTCGCGGGTCTTGTTGTTGGCGGCCTGATTATCGGCACCGTAGCCGGCGACGAAGATCCGGTGCAGAGGGATGTTGTGCTTGCCGGTGAGGTAGCGCACGACGGCATCGGCCCGCTTGCGGCTGAGTTCGATATTGGTGGCCTTGTCGCCAGTGCTGTCGGTAAAGCCCTGAATCTCAACGACGAAGCTTTTCATGCCAGCGATTTTGGTGGCGCTCGAATCAAGCGCGGCCATCGCGTCTTTGCCGAGTTCGGACTGGTTGACGGCGAAGAGCACCTGATCGGTGGTGGTCAGCTTGAAGTTTTGCATGTTCTCCAAACGCGAGTTGATGGCTTTGACGTTGCCATTGACCGCGTTGAGGTCGTTGCCGAGTTGGTCGGCGCGGACCAGGCCCTTTTCGGCGAGGGCTCGGCCATCGGCGGCTTCCTTGCGGGCGAGAGAGGCTTCTTTACCGGCAGCTTCGGCCTTGCCGTCGGCACCAAGGGCGCGCTCATCGGCGCGAGCGATTCCGCGCTCAGCTTCTTCGATGGCTTTGGCTTGGGCCTTGGCGGTGGCGTCGAGTTCGCCTACCTTTTGATTGATCGGGGTGACGGTCGTCTTGACGTACTTCTTGGTGGCGCAACCAGTGATGAAAGGCGCCATTGCGAGAGCGGCAATCGACACGGTGCGGATGATGGTGTTCTTCATGGTACGGCTCCTTGTGGAAATTGTTGGCGCGTTGAGATTCGTTGTGGCAGAAACCCCGGCAACACGCGCCCCGATGCCTGCCCCGGTGCCCGTGAAGGCACCTTGACCGGAACGCGTGCCGCCAGAGGGATCACCCACACTACCGCCGTTATAGCGTCGGTTGCTGCCTCCGAGTGTGAGTGAAAGCGAAGTCATTGCATCAACGAGGATTGCATTTGGGGGGCCAAAGCGATTCCGCTCCCATGTTGTTGATTTCATTCGAATCCGCCCTTGACGGTGGCCATGTAATCGTTGCAGATGGATGTAAGAGTTACTCTGGAGGCCTGATGGATCAACAGCTATGGCAGTGGGGCTTGCTTGTTTGCGCGGCGTTTTTGGCGGGCGTGGTGAACTCGGTGGCCGGCGGGGGGACGCTGTTGACTTTCCCCAGTTTGCTGGCGGTGGTGAACCCGATCGCCGCGAACGCGACAAGTACAGTGGCGTTGATGCCGGGGACGCTGTTTGCGGGCCTGGGTTATCGCGATGAATTGAGGCGCTGCAAGAAGCATCTTGTGCGGTTGCTGCCGCCGAGCTTGGCGGGAGGGCTGATCGGATCTTTGCTGGTGACCCGGATGCCGGCGAAGATGTTTGCTGCGGCGGTGCCTTGGTTGCTGATTGTGGCGTCGGTGCTGTTGCTGTTGCAGGGGCCGCTGGCGCGGCGCTTTGGGACTGCGCATCACGAAGAACCGTCGGCGCGGACCGTGGCGACGATCGTATTCTTTCAGTTTCTGGTGGGGATTTACGGGGGGTATTTTGGCGCGGGGATCGGGATCTTGATGCTGAGTTCGCTGGCGTTTATGGGCATTGAAAGTATCCATGAGATGAACGCGGTGAAGAGCATTCTGGCCGCTGGGATGAACGGCGTGACGATTGTGGTGTTTGTGCTGAGCGGCGTGATCGTGTGGAAGTATGCGCTGGCGATGGCGGTGGCGGGGGGATGTGGCGGGTATGCAGGGGCGAGGGTGGCGAGGGGGTTGAAGCCGATTTGGATCCGGGGGATCGTGGTGGCGGTGGGCGTGGCGGTGGCGGCGTATTCGTGGATGCACCGGTAGAGGAGACAAGCGCCGGTGAAGTGCTGGAGGTGGTACCTGGGGCGGGACTTGAACCCGCACTTCCCTTTCGGGAAAACGGATTTTAAGTCCGTTGCGTCTGCCGATTTCGCCACCCAGGCCTGTTGAAAATAAAGGAGTTACGATTCGACTTGATCGTTCTCCGTATCCACCGTGGCCGAATCTGTGCCCACTCCGCGCGAGAATAGGGCTGACATGCGCTCCATCGCATTCTCAAGAGCCTCGGGTGAAGGGTGGACGTAGCGCTGCGAAACGGTAACGGTGGAATGTCCCATCAGCTTCATGATACTAAAGGCATCCGCCCCTGCTTCGCCGAGGCGAGACCCGAACGTATGCCGCAAGGAATGCAGAACGAAGTCATTCGGAAGCTTCAACGCCTTCCGGGTTCGGGCGTGTTGCTGATCCAGCGAAGTTTGCCTCAAGGGCTTCCCGCCAGCACCGTAGAAGACGAGCCCTACCTCCTCGGCGCGCCTCGATTGGAGGATCGCCGAAACCCGCGCCGTAAGTGGGATGTTCCTTGGGCGACTGCTCTTAGAATTGACCGCGCGAACGACCAGGAAGCCGAATTTCGCCCCGCTGGCCGGGTGTAGTTGAACGTCGTCCCACTCCAGGGTTACGAGTTCACCCAACCGCAAACCTGTGTCGAGCAGAACCGATGCAACGTCCCGCAAAATCGGTGAGAGCGCGGCAAGGTATTCGGCTTCTAGATCGCGCGTCAGCACAAACACTCGATGGCGCTCCCCTCGAAGCAGCTTAATCTTAGGCACGCGCTGGATTTCCTTCCAGGCCTCTGCTTGCCGAAGGCATCGCCGGAGCGTAG
>JANXUM010000542.1 GCA_025356215.1 Bryobacter sp.
GCGCTTTGCACAAAGTCGTTGCCCTGCATCCGGTTTTTATGGCCCGTGCCGTCGGCAAAATGCGTGTAAGTCGTCTCGCCGAGCTTGTGCCCTTCCAGCTCCCAAAAGTCGCCCAGCTTCTTCGACGGATCATAGCCGACCGGCCAGTCAAAGTAGCGCCCCGCGATCGGGTTCGTCGTCGGCTGGCCTTGAGAATGGCACTGTATGCAGACGTCGCTGGCGCGAAAGGAACTCAGCCGCGCCGGGTTGACGATGTTCGCGCGTGCTGGCTTCTGCGCGTGCGCGGAGCCCGGCCCATGACACTTTTCACAGCCGACGTTCCACTCGGTCACGGTCTTTGTCTGCGGATTGTAATTGACGGAATGGCAGCCGTCGCAAAGCGGTCCCGTCGGTCGCTCCATGTTGCCGGTTGGATAATGAGCCGTCCACCAATCGGTTCCCACCTTGGTGTTGTAGGCGCGCCAAACTTTATTGGTCACGTCCCACTGTGCGGGCAATGGAAAGTAGTCGTCTCCCACCTTCTTGAAATAGCGCTGCTTCCACTTGCTGCCGTATGTGAATGCCACATCCTCCAGCTTGAAAGTCAGCAACGGATCCGGCTTTGAGAAATCGGGGATGACCGCCTCGGGGTGCTGCTTGGGGTCGGCAATCACATTGGCCATTCGAGTCTTCGACCATCGCTCGTAAGTCGCCGCGTGGCAACCCTTGCAAGCGACCGAGCCCGCGTAAACACCCGGCTGTGCCCACAGCCACGAAGGCGCGCAAATCATGGCAAACAATACCAGGCGTCGAACCATAGCCCCCAGTCTAGCGGGGCGCGGGCGGCATTGTGCCAATGCCCAGCTTTTCGATGCGCCGCGTCTGCATGTTGTAAGCGTCGCCCGCTGACAAAACGAAGTAAGGCTTCTCCCACGGCTGATATACGCGCGTGTTGTCGTGTACGGCAACTTTCCACTTACCCATCACCTCAAATCGATCGCCGTTCACCACGATCGCCGTCGCCTCTGAGATCCCGATGCCCAGCAGCTTCGGCATTTTCTTCATCACCGGAATCAAATCGTCCCAACGGTTCCGTGTGTTGATGTGTTGATCGATGGCCACCTTGCGCAAGAACGCGAACGCCTGTTGATGTTCGGGCTCGGGTGCCATCATCACGTCCGATCCAGAAACCGCCCCACGCAGCAAATAGTCGCCCTGAATGGTTGCCCCGGCCGAGGATCCGCCGATCACCCCACCGCGCTCCAGCACCTTATGAAACTCCTTGTAAGTTAGCGTGCCCGCGTAAGAGTCGACAATGTTCCACTGCCGCCCGCCGTCGAACCACACCGCTTTGGCCTCGCGTAGTTCCGTTACGAAGGCCTCCGTGTCGGCCACCTTCGGATCGTGCGTGTGCAGCATGCGTACGTTTTCGCAGCCCAGTTTCTTCCACGGGGCGATCACATCCTCTTCCTTGTACACCCGGATCTTTCCATCGGCGGTCTTATTGCCCCCAGCGGTCGGCACCACGATGATTTTCGCCGCAAGCCCACCGGCCCGGGCGATAAATGCCTCAGCGATGCCGGTGCCGCGGTGGTTGCCGCCGCCGACGATAAATAGAGTTCCCTTGGCCGGGCCGTATTCTGGTGTCTGCTGGGCAACCATCGTCGCCGCCAGCACAACGCTCAACAACGTAAACTTCATCTCGATATTATGCGTCACCCTGACCCGGCACCGCCCTGCCCGCTACTCCCAAATCAGGTCGGCGATGTGCAGCTCGTTATGCTGTTGCGCCGGACGAGCATAGATCACTTCATTGCGTAACACCACCCGAACCCCGGTTGCTCGCTCAAATCCAACACCCACGGCATCGCGCGTCGGCACTCCGGGCAGCAAAGCATCAACGGGCTTTCCGTCCACCGTCAATGCGTCCCTCCCCTTGGACAGATATCCTTGCGGCCGATGAATCAACAGTCGCGGGCCGCTCAACGCTTGGCCTCCCAGCATCTGCATCGCCGCCTCTGGCCAAAATCGCAGGTTCAACAGAGTCGTTGAGCGCACCAGCCCGCTCTTAAAGAACGCGACCGTACGCCCGTCCTTCTCCAGCGCAAATTCGTAGCTACGATCCGCTCGCAGAGCTAATGGTCCCCACGCGCCCGTCTCACTTGTCGTTTTATCCAGAAGCGCGTCCCCGTCGCGATCCGCCGATTCCGCTTTCAACGCAAACACACGAACCCGCACGTCCGCCAGCGGCCGATTGGTCGGCGCATTCCCGGCAAAGCCGGTTACGATCCCGTTCACGATGGGTGTCGGTTCGGCAGTTGGCGTCAAGACTCGTGGTGCCTCTCCAGTCACGAACCGATAAGTTTCCGCAAACGCCAAAGGATGAAACGCCACCTCGCGATGATCGAGATTCGGAAGTACGACATTCTCGGCACCAGCCAAAGCCGGCGCGTCGTACCCAACGTTCGGCTGCGCAAACTTGTCCATCTTGTCGCTGCGCAACGTAAGGAACTTCACACCCGCAACCGTTTCAGACCCTTCGTTCAACTGCCTCAGAAAATGTCCCTTCCCATTGAACTCACCATCGAGCATGCTGTCCATGGCCATTACCCCATGATTGGGCGTGCCGCACAGAATGGCATGGGAGACAACCGCGGCTCCGCCAGCGTTCTTAAGGTAATTGCGGATCGTCATCCCGCCGCGGCTACTGCCCACCAGCACCACTTTCTTGGCCTTGGTCTCCAGCAAAACTCTCGCCGTAAAGGCGCTGAGCTCGCTAGCCTGATCGGTTGTCGAAGAGCGGAAGGCCTCCGGCTTGCTATTTTCCCGCCTTGCCATCGGATCGATAAAGCGAATGGAGTAGAGCCGATCCGCCGGGTACCCATTGGATTCAAACAACCAAATCACCGGTAGCCACTTGGCCGCATCGTCTCCGTTGCCGTGGACAAAGATAATGGGCGGTTGGCTCTGCGCCTGCGCTCCGATCAGCGCTGTGACCAATAGAAGGTATTTCAATCTCATGCCCTTAGAATTGTAACTTCAGCGCCAGTTGCAGTTTTCGCGGATCGTAGGTGGAGGAAATCACGCCAAATGCTGCGCTGGAAATATTCGCA
>JANXUM010000545.1 GCA_025356215.1 Bryobacter sp.
AGGGTGCTTGCCGAATTCGTAGTCTCCGATGATCGCCCCATAAGGCGCGCCGCCGAAGACGCCGTATTCTTCTTCGTAGATCTTCTTGAACAGTGTGCTCTGATCGAACTCGGGAGCCCGTTGCATGTCGCGCAACAGATCCTTCTTAGTCACGTTCATGACGCGGATCTTCAAGTTTGCGCTGGTGTTGGAGTTGAAGGTCATGTGACGCAAACCGCGCCAGGAGCCCTCCAGCTTCTGAAAGTCTGCGTGATGCAGGATCTCGTTCAATTGGATCGACATCAGATGATCGATCTGCGCGATGCGCTGATTGATCATCGTTTCGACGTCGCGGGCGACGTTCATGTGGCCGTCGAGAAACTGTTCTACGAATTCCTTGACGAGGTTCTTGCCGCGCTCGCGCGCTGGCGCCTCGGTGCCAAAGCGACCCTGGTCGACAATGCTGTCGAGGAGATCAAGTTCCTGTGCCTGCGCCTCTGGCGCCGCTGCCGCTGCTTTTTGCTGGGCCATGGTTTCTACTCCTTACCCTTGCCCATCTCGGCTTTGATCTTGTCGAGCATCTCGGTGTTGGACACGGCGTTCAACAGCGATTCCTCAAGCTTGTCGTTCCCTTGGAGGCTCCCGCGCAAATCGGAAAGCCGCGTTCGAAGATCGAGCAGCTCCTTGAGCGGAGCCACTTGCTTGGCGATGTTACCTGGCTCAAAGTCGTCCATGCTCTTGAAGCTCAAGTCGACACGAAGTTGCCCCGCGTTCGAGTCTTCGCTCAGCTTGTTGTCCACGGTCAGGAACAGGTGTGGCTTCATCGCCTCGAGCACCTTGTCAAAGTTGTCGGGATCGATCTCGACAAACTTGCGCTCCTTCAGTTTGGGCAGGGGTTCGGTCGGGTGACCGGTAAAGTCCCCCAACACTCCCATCACAAAGGGAAGTTCTTTGAGCTCGATGGCGTCACCGACTTGAACGTCATAGGTTATCTGCACGCGTGGCGGGCGGACTTTGTCTAATTTATGCTGGGTACTGTCGCGTCCCATGGGTTATCCTCCTTGGAGATTGCTTGAATCAACGATAGTCTGTTAACGAAGATCCGACTTGGATACTGTATTAGAAATTTCGTCCGCTGTGAATGGGTATTCGCGATCATATCGCGATCTACGGCGTTTCTGGACGATAGCATAAGGGAAGTGACGATCCGATGAAGCAGCTCCAACCGGTGATTTGGTCGAAGGGCACTTTTCTGCAGCCCCAACACTTGCAGACGCAGGACCGCTACCTGGAGAGCCTGTTGCACTTCCGGCAAGAGGCGCTGCGCTTTGCGCCCTACGGTTTTAGCCGCCTTGTATTCAGCCAGCAGGCCCTGGCCGCCGGACAGCTTTCGATCGAGCAAGCCAGCGGATTGCTGGCCGACGGATTGGCCTTCGATATCCCTGGCAGCGACACGGCGCCTGAGGGCAAGGCGCTGGCGGCGTGGTTTGAGCCCGTGCAAGGCGTCGCCCCGGCCAGCATCGATCTTTACTTGGCCGTGCCCACCTACCGACATGGCGGCGCGAACCTGGGGCGCCCGCAGATGCAGAAGGACGGGCGATACCTGGTGGAAACGCTGCTGGTGAACGACGAGAATAGCGGTCTGGCGCAGAAGCCCGTGCAGGTGGCTCGCAAGAACTTCCGGATCTTGACCGAATACGAGTTGGGCGAAGGCATGACCAGCATCCGGCTGGCGCGCGTCCGTAAGGACGAGGCTGGGCAGTTTCAATTGGATCAGGCCTTTGTTCCTCCGCTGCTCGATATAGCGTCAAACGATCACATAATGGGTCTCGCTCGCCGCACGGTCGAATTGCTTGCTGCCAAGAGCGCGAATTTGGCGGGTATGCGCCGTCAAAAGAATTTGACCTTGGCCGATTTCACCTCCGGTGACATCGCGAATTTCTGGCTTCTCTACACGATCAACGCCAGTCTGCCGGTGGTGCGGCACGCCTTTGAATCGCGCCACGGGCACCCGGAAGATCTGTTCGCGGAGCTGACCGCGCTGGCCGGGGCGCTCACCACTTTCTCAAACGAGATCGAACCGGCCGACCT
>JANXUM010000556.1 GCA_025356215.1 Bryobacter sp.
CCATCGCGGGGATCGGCCAAACCCCCTTCGACAACTCCGCAAATTTCGGCAGCAAGGGCCGCCTGATTGGCTTCACGATGCTGCCGAACCCTCATTTCATCGACGGCGCGGACATTGGTGTCGCTCATGAGTTCGGACATCAATGGGTCCAAAGCCTCAAGGGTGGGGTCTTCACTTATGGCCAGCCCCATTGGCCTCTATCCACCATGGCCACCGGCGTTATGGGCTGGAGCGACCCGATTAACAATCAGGGCCTTCGCTTTCCCTGCCAGTTCACCGCCAACGACAGTGGCGGTTTCACCGTCACATCGTTCCAAGGCGCACTCATGTTCAACGATTTCGATCTCTATCTGATGGGTTTGATCCCGGCCTCTGAAGTGAAACCTCAAGTAATTATCACCAACGCTCAGAAAATCGCCGCCGGACAAACCGGAGCTTGCAGCGGGATTGGAACTCTGACGCCGGGCCAGTTTGCCACCGCCACTGCCCAAGACCTGATCCAGGTTGCCGGAGGCCCCCGGGTTCCGTCCTCGAGCACTTCCCAAAAGAACTTTCGCGTCCTCAACGTGGTGCTCTCGCGTGACGGCTTGCTCAGCGCCGACGACCTGGCGTATTACGAGTTCATGTCCCGGCGTCTTGAGGAGAAAGGCCTGGTGCCGATCAGCCAGGGCTTCGATACCGGCTATGGTCACTCCTTTGGCGTCGCCACAGGTGGCCGCGCGCAAATCACCGCTAAACTTACGGCCGACCCACTGCCTGAAATCAACTTCGCCGGTGTCGTCAACGCCGCCAGTTTCGACAAGGCTGCTCTCGGCCCCGCTACGGTGGCCAGCCTCTTTGGAAGCAACCTTGCCACCACCACCGCAGGGGCGGCCACCGTGCCGCTGCCCACCTCGCTCGGCGGAGTGCGAGTGATTGTGGACGGCAAACCAGCGCCTTTGTTTTATGTCAGCCCTGGGCAGATCAACTTCCAAATCCCGGACCGCCTGTCCACCACTCCCTACATCCCCGGCGACTCGGGCTATGTCACCGGCGTCCGCGTAGAACGCGACGGCGCAAGCTCAAACGCAAGTTATGTTGGCTTGCGTGCGAGTGCGCCGGGCATCATCACTTACGGCGCCAGTTTGGCCGTCGCCGTCAATGCCAGCAATCAGGTGATCGGGCCCGCCAACCCCGCGAGGACGGGCGAGACGATCACGATGTACTTTGTCGGAGCCGCCACACTTAGTGAAGTAATTACAGCCGGCACCCCGGCCCCCTCAGACCGGCTGGTCCGTCTGTTGGGCTCGGCCTCGGTGGTGGTTGGCGGCCTCTCGATCACGCCCCAGTTCATTGGCCTCTCGCCCGGAGGCGTTGGCTTGCTACAAGTGAACTTCACCGTGCCCAACATTGCCGCTGGCGAGCAGACCGTGTCTCTCATCGTTTCCGGCGTCCGATCAAACGAAGCCAAACTTCCACTTACACGTTAGAACCGGGCTGTCAAGCCGACCCGTACCGCCCTAGGCGAGCCCGGCGAAATATTTGTATTGTTGTCTGCATTGGCGTAGTAGCGCCGGTCCAGTAAGTTCTCGACATTGCACTGGAGTCTCAGTTTCTCTGTAAGTGAGTAATAGACCGCCGCATCCACCCGCGAGTAACCGGGCAAGCGTACCGTGTTATCCACCGCCGCGTACATGTCTGCGCGATTGACTAAGCCCAGGCCCGCACTCAGTCGCTTGGCGACTTGATACTGGTTCCACAGAGAGAACATATGATGCGGCACCTGCCCCACCTGCGCACCCTGCCGCGCCGCCACCGTCGCACTTGAGATGAACGCATCCTGATAGGAATAGCCGCCCGAGACGCGCCACACCCTAGTCAGGCTTCCATTCCAGCCCGCCTCGAACCCATTGGTGCGCTGGCTACCGGTCTGTACAATTCGGGTGGCGTCGTTGGGGTCCGTTGAGCGGGTATTCGTCCGATCCAGGCGATAAACGGCCGCTGTCAACGCCAGATTCCGACTGAGGTCCCACTTCACACCCGCCTCGTAATTCTCAAACTTCTCCGGCTTCACTTGCTGCGTAATGGTGGTTAACGACGAAAACTGATCGCCGGAACTCGGCAAGTAACTTACGCTGTAATTGGCATAGAGCGACACGGCTGTTTTCGGCTTCACGACGAGCCCCAATCGGGGCGACAACAGATTGTCGATCCGTCGCAGACGGTCCCCATTGCGCCGATTCAAATAGCGTAGATCGAACTGGTCCGCACGCAGGCCGGCGATCACCCGGACAAAGCGCGTAATCGCAAGTTGATCTTGCAGATAGACCGCCCCAACCCTGGTCTCGATATGATTATTGGCGTCGCTTGGGCTTTGCCGGAAACTCGCAAGCGTCGAAATCTCCGGGCTCGCGAATGGCACCAGGATCGAAGTTGCCGAGTTGCCGAAATAACCGGTGTTTCGAAAGTTACTTGTAAGTTGACGCCCAACCTCCACGCCACCGAGAAAGGTATGCTTCACGACGCCGGTCGCCGTGTTGTAGCTGAGGTCCGTTTGGCTGAACGCGTTTAGACGTTCTGTCGCGTTGTCGTAGGCGGAGATCGCCACTTGCACCGCGTCTGCCGTCACCGCTCCGGCGAGGTAATTTCGATAACCACGGTTGACGTTCCCAATCTGGGTCCGATTCCGAAGGTTCAAGCCCCCGCGTTGATGCTCAATGGCAAAGCTTCCCGAATTCACACCCGCGCGCACGCGGCTATCCTCCGGGTTTCCATAGAAAGTGGAAATGTCCACCGCCGCTGGCCGACCCAAATACGAAGTGATGCCCCGGTCCGCCACCCGCCGGTCCTCAAATCGCTCAAACCCGAAGGTCAGCTTAGTCTGTTTCCCGGACTGCCAGGTCGCCGTCGGAGCCACCCCCCAGCGCCGCATATCGACACGATTGCGAAAGCTTCCCGCGTCCTCCAACATCCCGTTCAAGCGAAACGCCACCCGGTTCCCCCAGCCCCGCCCCAAATCCAGCCCTGCCCGCTTGTCCCCAAACGCCCCACCCTGCAGGCTCAATTCCTGATAGGGTTGGAAGCTCGCTTCTTTGGTCACGCGGTTGATCACCCCTCCTCCGCCGCCCCGCCCAAATGTCATCGCGTTTGGCCCTTTCAACGCCTCCACGCGTTCCAGGTTGTAGAGATCTCGAAAATACTGCACGTCGTCCCGCACGCCGTTCACGAAGAAATCAGCAGAGCTGTTCTGTCCACGGATGATCACCTGATCCCGATTATTCTCTCCTTGATGCGACGAGATCCCCGGCACGTAGCGCACCACATCGGCGATGCTCATCATCATCTGATCGCGAATCTGCTCCCGCCCCACGATGGATACCGATTGGGGCACATCGGTCAGAGGCGTCAGCGTCCGCGTGGCCGAACTGATAGCGCCCGTGAGCGGCGCAGCGCTTTCAATGACCGTTATTGTGGCTGGCAAGGGTTTTACCGCGAGCTCAATATCACCGAGTGCCTTTGGCTCTGTGCCGACACGCCAGTTGCGAACCGCTTGCGTAAAGCCTTCCTTTGTCACTCGAATCTCATAGTCCCCCGGCAATAGCGCCAACCGGAAAACACCATTTTCGTCGGAGACGGAAGTCGCTTCCCCCCGTACGGTCACAATGGCCTTGTAAATTGGTTTTGCTTGCCCGTCCACTACCCTACCCTCAACTTGCGCCGCCCAGCCGCGCCCCCCAAGAACAATCAAAAGAAAACAAGCACTTCGCAAAAACCCAGACATGGCGTCCTCCCGATCAATGATTTTATAAATGCAAGTGACTTGCAATTAAAAAATAACACGGCGTCGGCAAAAATACAAGACCGAATTGGTCGCTAATCTAGGGGGGCCTGCGCAACCCTCGCCAAAGCTGCCTGCACTTCTCCTTCTCGCACCGGCTTGGCGAGAAATGCGTCCATGCCCGCCTGCAAGCACCGATCCCTCTCCTCGTTCATGACCCCAGCCGTCAACGCAATGATTGGGATATGCCCCCCGCGAACGAGTTCCTCTTGCCGAATCCGCATCGTCGCCAGAATCCCGTCCATCACCGGCATGTGTACATCCATCAGAATCGCGTCAAAGCCGCCGCGCAGTGCCGCCTCCACCGCCATGGCTCCGTCTTCCACCAGTTCCGCGATATGCCCTTCCCGTTCCAGCAGCTTCAAGAAAACCAACTGGTTCACTCGATTGTCTTCCGCCAGCAGGATACGCAACGGCCCCGCCGTCTTCCGCGGTACGACGATTGGCTCGGCGTCTCGGGTCTCCTCGGCTACACCAAGCGGCAGTTTCAGCGAAAAGTGGAACAAGCTCCCCATTCCTCGTTCGCTTTTCACTTCCAGCGTCCCACCCATCATTTGCACCAGTTTTTGCGAGATCGCCAGCCCTAAGCCCGTTCCCCCAAAGCGCCTCGTCATCGATCCGTCCGCCTGCCGGAACGCATCGAAAATCAACGTCTGTTTGTCGTGCTCAATTCCAATTCCGGTGTCCTCCACCTCAAAGCGCAACCGATCCTCGCCGTCCACCGACACTCGCACACCAACCGCGCCTTCGTCGGTGAACTTTACCGCGTTGCCGATCAGATTGATCAGGATTTGTTGCAGGCGACTGCGGTCCCCGACAACTCTCGCCGGGACGGCGCCGTCCACTTCGGCCTTCATCGCAATCCCCTTGGCCATTGCCGGTGCGGACATCAATCCGGACACTTGCTGAATCATCTCGCGCGGCGAAAACGGCTGTGCCTCCAACTCCAGGTGCCCACTT
>JANXUM010000569.1 GCA_025356215.1 Bryobacter sp.
CTAACCCCCAAAAACGCGAAGGCCCCTCTGGCCCCTCCTCTGGAGGGGCCTTCTGCTTTTAGGGCAGTGCTCCGGCTTCGTCCCGCTTGCGTTCTACGGGAGTATTATCGGTTGATGGACCCTGAGCGTTTGCTCGGCCAGACCGTCTCGCACTACCGCGTCGTCGAGCGGCTGGGTGCCGGCGGTATGGGCGTTGTTTATAAGGCTGAAGATACGCAGCTGCACCGCTTTGTCGCGTTGAAGTTCTTGCTGCCCGACGGCGCGCAAGACGCGCGGGCCCTGGGGCGCTTTCAACGCGAGGCGCGTGCGGCTTCGGGCCTCAATCATCCGAATATTTGCACCATCTACGCTGTCGAAGAACACGATGGACAGCCCGTGATTGTGATGGAGTTGCTTGAGGGCGATAGCCTGAAGCAGCGCATACACGTGCGTGGGATGCCCTGCGATGAGGTAGTCGAGTTTGCGATCCAGATGGCCGACGCGCTTGAGGTGGCACATGCGGCGGGGATCGTCCATCGTGACATTAAGCCCGCGAATATCTTCATCACCAGGCGGGGGCAGGCAAAAATCCTCGACTTTGGCTTGGCTAAAGTGGACCCGTCAGCTGAGAAGCGCGCCGCGAGCGAGCATACGTTGACGATCGAAGACCCGCTCACTAGCGCGGGCGGCGTGGTGGGTACCGTGTCGTACATGTCGCCAGAGCAGGTGCGGGCCAAGAACCTGGATGCGCGAACAGACCTGTTCTCTTTCGGCGTTGTGCTGTACGAGATGGCCACCGGCCAGCGGCCTTTCCGCGGTGATTGCGCTGCGGTGATCTGCGACTCGATTCTCAACCAGGCTCCGGTTGCCGCTGTTCGCTTGAATCCCGACTTACCCGCGCAGTTAGAGCGAGTCATCGAAAAATGCCTGGAGAAAGACCGCGCCTTACGCTATCAGAACGCGGCTGAGATCCGCGCGGACTTACTGCGGTTGAAGCGGGACGGGGGCTCCACGTCCGGGACGGCGAAGAGCAAAGCTCCTGAGTCCTATCTAAAGTGGAAGCCTAAGTGGAAGCTGATGGTTGGCGTGGCGGCGGCTCTTGCCGCTCTTGGCGGTGGTGCCTCGTTGTTCTTGCACGGTGCCCCAAAACTCACCGACAAGGACACGATCGTGCTCGCCGATTTCACCAACAGTACCGGCGACCCGGTGTTCGACGATACCTTGCGCACCGGCCTGGCTTCGCTACTGCAACAATCGCCCTACCTGAGTCTGATTTCGGACTCGCGCATGCGCGCGACGCTCAAGCTGATGGAGCAGCCAGCGGGGGCGCGCCTGACCCCGACGTTGAGCAAAGAGATTTGTGAACGATTGGGGAGCGCTGCGGTGCTCGAGGGCTCCATTGCCAGTCTCGGATCGAAGTACGTGGTGGCTCTGCGCGCCAGGAACTGCCACACGGGCGACATCCTCGACGAAGAGCAGGTCCAAGCCGGCAGGAAGGAAGACGTTCTGGACGCGCTCACTCAGATTGCCACGAAATTCAGAACTCGCGTCGGCGAATCGCTAGCGACGATCGAGAAGCACAATAGGCCGTTGTCAGAAGGTACGACCGCTTCGATTGACGCCCTAAAGGCTTACAGCGCTGGTCTTAGGGCGGCGTTTTCAGGCGCGGCAGGCTCTCTGGACCGGCAGATGTTTGAGCGCGCCATTGAACTCGATCCGGGGTTCGCACTGGCCCGTGCGCAGCTTGGAGTCATGTACAGTAGCATTGGCGAATCCGCGCTGTCGATTGAGAACACGACTGAGGCTTGGCGCCACCGGGACCGCGCCAGCGACCGCGAGCGCTTTTTTATTACGCAGACCTATGAGCGGCAGGTCACCGGAAATATAGAAAAGGCGCGCCAGATCGGTGAGTTGTGGGCAGCAACTTACCCGCGCGACGAGATGGTCCACAGCTTTCTGGCTGGCTACAGCACCCACGGAACCGGCCGTTATGAGCAAGCCATTGAGGAGTCGAAGAAAGGTATGGAGATCGACCCCGATAATACCTTCGCTTACGCCAACTGGGCTTCCGCGAGTTTTTACCTGGATCGCTTCGATGAAAGCATCGCGATGTTCGATCTCGCTTCCAAGCGTAAGTTGGAGATGTTCGACTTTTTCATCTTCCGCGTGTTGATCGCGATGTTCAGAGATAACAAAGCCGAGATCAATCGCTTGTTGGCCGAAGCGGCGCTGAAGCCCCAGAGTAAGGACGGTGCGGCGCATCTTGAGGCGATGCTACTGGCCCGCTCCGGGCAGGCGAGAGCCGCAACTCTGCACTCGCTCCAGGCCGTGGAATTTGCAAAGCTCGCACACAAGAAGGAAAGGGCGGCCTACTTCCTAGGTGCCGCCGCGATGTGGCAGGCGAACTTTGGGAATTCTGCCGAGGCAAAAAAGCAGGCCGCCGCTGTGCTGGCGATGTCCAAGGCCCGCGATCCGGAATACGCCGCCGCCTACGCGCTGGCCCGCGCCGGTGATATGGCCCGGGCCCAGGCATTGGCCTCCGATCTGGAGGCGCGCTTCCCAGAAGACACCGCGGTCCAGTATCACTATCTTCCCGTGTTGCGCTCGTTGTTCGCCCTCCAGCGCGGTGATACGAGCGGCGCATTGCAGGACCTGCAAAAGAATGTAGCCTATGAGCTTGCCGTTCCTCCGGTTAACTTCATAACCCATTTTGGAGGCCTCTTTCCGGTGTACCTTCGAGGCGAAACTTATCTCGCCGCCAAGCAGCCGGCCGAGGCGATTCGTGAGTTTCAAAAGGTGCTCGACCATCGTGGACTGGTGAAGGCGGACCCTGTCGGCGTGCTGGCGCGACTGCAGCTTGGCCGCGCTCATGCGATGGCCGGCGACCTGGCCAAGGCGAAGGCTGCATATCAGGATTTCCTCACGCTTTGGAAGGACGCCGATGCCGAGCTGCCGATCCTGATACAGGCCAAGGCGGAGTTTGCCAAGCTGCGCTAAGCAGTACAATCGCAGGGTATGCCACAACTGACGAATAAGACGGCCATTGTCACCGGAGGCGCGTCCGGCATCGGCTTGGCCATCGCCCAACGCTTTGTCGCCGAGGGCGCCATTGTCGAGATTCTTGATCGCAATCGCGATGAGATGCAAGCGGCAGTTATGCAATTGGGGGCTGATGCCCATGCCACTTCCTGTGACATCACCAAGCACTAGCCGGTGGATGACGTGATCTCCGCCATCCTCGCCCCGCGGGGGCGACGTGCTGGCGAAGCTGCCTCGCGCAACCACCAAGAGGGGCCTTTGCGTTTTGACACGCGGTTGCTTAGGTATAGGGCACTTGGGGAATCGGCAATGACAGTAAGTTGAATCAGGTCAGGTGATGGTACTCCGCCTATGCGATTTTTACTACCGATCCTATTGCTATGCAGCTCTAACGTTCGAGCTACGTTTGTGGTGATCACTCAGCCCGACGCCTCTTACACTAGTGGAACGCAGTCGCTTTTGATAACCGGACCTAGTGGGGCGGTCATTGCTAACTTGACTGATGGGTTTCAGGCCGTTACTTTCGGTTCTGCAGGCGGAAAGGAGACCACGAACTCTGGAAACACTCCCGGATACGGAAACTGGGGTCCCTCGCTATTTACTGAGGGGCCTTCGACGGACTTCGTTTGTTTCATTTCGAATTCCAGTAACTGTAATTATAATCCGGGAACTCAGAATGACTTTACTCTATCGGTTCCCTCTTTCATATTCGGATTTGAGGTACAGCCGGATAGCTCCGGTACGTACCTCTACACTCTAGATTTTTATAGTGGATTGGTGCTACTCGGATCCATCAGTCAAAACGTTAGTGGTATAGCTGGTGCGCGTTTGTTTGCCGCTTCCAGCGATATTCCCATCACTAGTGCGCACATAACAGTCCCATCCGCATCTGACGGTTACGCGATCGCCAGACTTCGCTACGCTGCTGCGGTGCCGGAACCGGGAACTCTGCTCGCGGTTGCTGCTTCGCTCTGCGCAATAGCGTTCCGGGGCGCGCGCAGTGCGACGCGAATGCGATCAAACCAATGAATCGGCGACGAGGAATTGAAGTGGGCGGGTCCGGTGAAGCGATCACGGTTTAGAAAAGGGCCTCCTCCGGCGGGGCTTTTGCTATTTCGTATCGGCAGCCGCTCGGCATGCCCGGCTTAGAGCCGCTCCGGCGCCTCGGCCATCATCGTGTAAGAATCGATCAAGGCCAGATCCACCACCACTTTCGATGGATGGGGCCGGTACATATCGTCAAACTTGGCACCCCAAACGATGTCCTCGCGGCGGTAACTGGTGCGGGCATGTACAGTCATCGCAAACGTCTCGTCGTCGGCTGTGATCAGGATAAAGATCTCCGGTTCGGACTCGCGCATTCGCTCCGGCGTCCAGTTGCGCAAGGGGCTGCCTTCGACGATGGGATGCACCAGCACCCAGTGCAGCGGCATGAATACAATCTTGTCGCGCTCCAAGGTGAGTTGCACAAATTCGCGTTCGCGCGCGCCTCCCGCCCTGGTCGTCCAGTAACTCATCGTGACTGTCGCCCGCGCCTCGGTCAAGTTACTCCGCCGCTTATTCGCCAGGCGAAGCATGAGTGCCCAGCCGCCTTCATAAGGCCCAAAAACCGCCTTGGAGGAGAACAACATCTCCGCCCGTGGCCGCGTTAGCCGCGCATAGATCAATGCGCTCAAAACCGCAAACCCGATCAGGCCGACCAGCGCCTCAAAGGCCACCAGCAGATTGGCCGCGCGCGATACCGGCACCATCTTGCCGTAGCCAATGGTGCCGATCGTCTGCACGCTGAAGTAGAAACAACTCTCCAGTCGGCCCATGTGCTCGCTGCCCTGAAAATCAATCGCCGCCGGTCCGCAAGCGTAGTACAGCAACGCGAAGACGGAATTGAGAATAATGTAAACGACAAGACTCAAGGCGAGAATCCGCCCGGGGGGCATTTCAATCAGTGTGTGGTAGAAATTGATCGGGTGCCAGCGCCCATAACCCACGCGGTGCGCGTTGAAGGTGCCATCCTGGTTTAACAGACGCACCGACGCCGAACGCGCCAGTTTGCCTCCCAGGCCCAAGTCGCTGTTGAGTCCGGTCAGCGGACGACTGTCGTTAGCCTCGCTCACACGTCCAGTTGCGGGCGGCCCGGCTCTGGCCAATCAAGGTGGAAGAACTTACCGCGCGCGGCGTCGGTCCGCTCATAGGTGTGCGCGCCAAAGTAATCGCGCTGGGCCTGGAGTAAGTTCGCCGGCAGTGTCTCGCTGCGATAACCGTCGTAGTAACTCAGAGCGGAGTAAAAGGTCGGTGCCGGGATGCCGTTGGTGGCCGCCGCGGCTACAACGTCACGCCAGTTCTTCTGGCAACGTTCCATCTCGCTGGTAAAGAACGGATCGAGGAGTAAGTTGACGAGATCGTGATTCCGTAAGTACGCCTCCGTGATCTTTTGCAGGAAACGCGCCCGAATGATGCAGCCGCCGCGGAAGATGCGGGCGATATCGGCAAAGGGCAGGTCCCACTTGTATTCGATTTGCGCGGCGCGCATCAACTGGAAGCCTTGGGCATAAGCGCAGATCTTGGAGCAATAGAGGGCGTCGTGGATCGCGGCGATCATCGCCGCCTTGTCGCCCGTGAAGGTCGCGGCAGGACCAGGAAGCACCTTGGCTGCGGTTACGCGCTCATCTTTTACGGCGCTCAGGAAGCGCGCAAACACGGCCTCGGCCACGGTCGGCGCTGGGACGCCCATATCGAGCGCACTGGTGCTGGTCCATTTGCCCGTACCTTTTTGCCCCGCCGTGTCGAGCACGATATCGACAAAGGCCTTGCCCGTCGATGGGTCTTTTTGCGCCAGAATATCGGCTGTGATTTCGATCAGGAAGCTGTCCAGCACGCCGCCGTTCCACTGCTTGAACACCTCGGCGCACTCGACCGCGCTCATCCCCAACATGTTTTTCATCAGCGCGTAGGCTTCGCAGATCATCTGCATGTCGCCGTACTCAATGCCGTTATGCACCATCTTCACGTAGTGCCCGGCACCGTTTGGCCCGATGTAAGTTGTGCAAGGCACGCCGCCCACGATCGGCTTGCCGGGCGACGCACCCTCAAGCGGCTTTCCTGTCTTGTCGTCCACCTTGGCCGCCACGGCCTCCCAGATCGGCCGGATCTCGGCGAACGCCGACTCATCGCCGCCCGGCATCAGCGACGGGCCAAACCTTGCGCCCTCTTCGCCGCCCGAAACGCCCGATCCCACAAAGCGCAGCCCCTTGGCTTTCAAGTCTTTCTCACGGCGGATCGTATCGGTCCACAGCGCGTTTCCGCCGTCGATCACGATGTCGCCGGCCTCAAGCAACGGCGTCAGAGAATCGATCACCGCGTCGGTGCCCGCCCCGGCCTTGACCAGGATGATGATCTTACGCGGGCGCTTCAAAGAGGCCACAAAGCCTTCCAGCGTCGGCTGCCCGTCTACGCCGCCCGGTGTCGTCGGATTGGCGGCGACAAACTTCTCCATGGTCGCCGTCGTCCGGTTATAAACCGAGATGCGAAAGCCGTGATCGGCGATATTCAAAGCCAGGTTCTGGCCCATGACTGCAAGGCCGACAAGGCCGATGTCAGATTGAGGTGTTGACATAAAGTATCAGGCTACCATTCGCTGTATCCGGTGCCTTCAAGGCTCTTCGTGGTCGCCCCCGATTTGACGTCGTAAATGCCAGGTTCGGTCTGATTCACGCTCGCCAGGGAGTCTTCCATAATCACCCGCCAGGTGTCCGAGCGGCCCGTCATCGGGTCCACAGGAATGCTGCGCAGGTAGCCGGTGTCCACCAGATCGCGCAAGTCCTGCGGCGCCTTTTGCTTGTCGTAGGTGTATTCGTCAATCACCGTGCGCATCGTGAATAGATTGTTCTTGAGCACGCTCTCTCGCGCCCGCACCAGCGACTTGTTGTAGATCGGAATCGCCAGCGACAGGATGATCGAGATGATGGTCATCACGATGATCATCTCGACGATCGTGAAGCCCCGCCGCCCTAAGGCGCCGAGCCTATTCCCATTCCGAATACGAGGTTCCATCGGGCGCTTTCTCCAAAGTTTTTGAATACACGTCAAACACATTTTGCCCGCCCCAACTTTGCGATTTGGGATCGTCCTGCACCGCCCGTTTGCCCCAATCGCTGGAGCGTGTGAACGGATCGATCGGCAGGCGCCGCAGAAAACGAATCTTCTTCTCTTGCGCCCCGGGGATCTTAACGCCTTCCACCAGAACCTCCAGCGTCTCCGGGTAGTTCTCGCTGCCCAGCTTCTGGGTGCCCAACTGGTTTTGCTCAGCCAAGTCTTTGTACTTGTCAATCGCCGTGCGGATTTCACGCAGCGCCACGCGCAGGTCCCGCTCCTTCTCGCGCCGCACTTTGTAGCGCGCCATCGGCAACGCCATCGCACTCAGCGTGATCAGGATGGTGAAGGCAACAATCAGCTCGACGAGCGTCAGCCCGCCTTGCCATTTGCGACGGCGCGCTGAGACCACTCGCATCACTGCACCTTTACTGAGACTTCAGGCAGGGGCCCGCTGGGCAGCGTCTCGTTCTTTGAATTCGTCAGCTTCGCCTCGCTTACGCGCACCGCCGCGTCGCCCTTGGCCAGCGTGATGAAGGTCAAATTGAGTAGCGCTCCGCTGCCCTTGACGCCAGGCGCGCCAGCCAGCCTGGACAAATCGACCTCGCCACGGCCCAGGTCGATTACGAGATTCTCTTTCTGTCCGTCGGCGGCCATCATGCCGCCCGAAGTAATGCTGATGAGTTTTAGCACCTGGCGATCGTACTCGATCTTCATCGGTGCCTTGGAGACGTCCTCGGCCGCGTCAATGTTCAGGGTCACCAGCACGGGGCCACCCAGAAAGACTGGAGCGCCAGGGCCCACCAATTGAAGATTGTTGCGGGCGGCCTCTGGTGCCGCCGGTGCTGGCGGTGCCGGTGCCGACTGCGGCACTGTCATCTGAGGCAACTTCAACGGCGGTAAC